>JAJUGC010000253.1 GCA_029268325.1 Gammaproteobacteria bacterium
GATCACCGGGTGTGACGGGCGTCTGTGCAGCGACCGCCGTTTCCAGCTGATTCGGGTTCGCGATGGCCGGACCATGCTGAGGGCCAAGGTGTTCTATGCCTGCATCGACCTCAAAAGCGGCAGGCCCCGGCGCATGCCGCCGGAATATGTTGCCTTCCATGAAAAGGCCTTGGTGTCCGACGCAGACCTCCCTTAACGGTTTAGCCCTTCCTTACCCTGGCGCCCGTTAGCGACGAAAGGGTTCCAGAATCTGCCGTACCTGGCGCAGGTAGGCCTCGCCGAACAGGTTCAGATGGTTGAGCAGGTGGTAGAGGTTGTAGATGGGGAACCGTTGCGCAAAACCCGGCTCCAGCCGTCGTACTTCTTGATAAGCCTGCAGGAAGCCGGCGCCAAAACCGCCGAATAGCTGGGTCATGGCAAGGTCTGCCTCGGGCCAGCCATGATAGGCCGCCGGGTCGATCAGGTAGGGGCGCCCCTCCGGGCCACAGTGAACGTTGCCGGACCATAGGTCACCATGCAGCGGCGCAGGCGCCTGGGCCGGGATCAGTTCGGGCAGGCGTTCACAAAGGTGTTCCAGGGCCCAGGTATCACCCCGTTCCAGAAGACCTTGGTCTCGGGCCATGCGGGCTTGGTGGATCAGGCGTCGCTCGCTGAAGAACTGGTAGCCATCCGCCAGCGGGGCGTTGGGTTGCAGGTTGCTGCCGCAATAGGTGTCGAAGGGAAAGCCGAACTGGTCAGCCGGCTGCTGGTGGAGCTGGGCCAGGCTCTCCCCCAGTTGCTCCCAGTAGGTGCTCGAGGGCGTCTGGGAGGGTAGGTACTCCATCAACAGAAAATCCGGGCCGGCGTGATAGACCTCCGGTACGGCCACGCAGCCGGTTCGTCCCAGCAGTTGCAGGGAGCGGGCCTCGGCCAGGAAAAAGTCATCGGGGCATGACGGATTCCGCTTGAGTACAAAGCGCTCGTCGGTTGTGGTGGTGATCAAAAAGACCTGGTTAATGCTGCCACCGGCTAGCGGTTCAGCTTGCTCAATCCGGCCCAGGCCCTGTTGCTCCAGCCAGTGTTGCAGGGCCGGGGGAACCGGTTGCTGGAATAAGGAATGATTCACGCTTGCCTCCTGGGAGATGTTTGCCAGTGCGCCCCGCTGTCTGTAAGAATGGGGAGCCTTGAATAATAACAACAAGGGTGTCCGATGATCTTTCGTCCCAAAGAAACTCTGACCGAACAGGTGGCCTTGCACCTGGAAAATATGATCATCACCGGGCAATTGCAGTCCGGCCAGCGTATTTATGAAAATGCCATGGCCAAGGAGCTGGAAGTCAGCCACGGCTCCATCCGCGAGGCGCTGCTGGTCCTGGAAAAACGCTACCTGGTGGTCAATATATCCCGCAAGGGAACCTTCGTCACGGAACTCAACGAACAGTTTGTGCGCGGCTTGTATGAAACCCTGCTGCTGGTGCTGGGCAATACAGGGCGCAAGCTGGTGCGTAATTGGCAGCCCGAGGACATGGAACGGCTGGAGCGCCTCTACGAGCGCATGAAAGGATTCTACGAGCAGGGCAACCTGCTGGGCTTTCTCGACCTGGGGATCGAATACACCCAGGCCTCCCTGGCCTATGCCGACAATTTCTTTCTCACCACCATGATTCACGACCTGTGGCCTTCGGCCAAGCGATGCAGTTTCTTGGCCTTACGCCAGGGCGTGTCAGTCATCAAGGATAACCTGGATCACATGCGCCGCTCGCTGGATGCCATTCAGGCCCGGGATGAAGGGGCGCTGCTGCGTATCCTGGAAGACTATGCAACCCAGCAGTGTGAACAGGTCTTAAAGTGCATTGAGAGCGAACGTCAGACCGGTTGATACTCGGGCCTGGTGTTAGGGCTCTACTAAGAGTCTGCGGAAAGCTTTTATACGGCCTAGAAGGTTTGGCCAATGTTCAGGTACAGGCTGGTGTTGTTTTGGCCTGCATAGCCGAAGGCCAGAATAATGGGGCCCACAAAGGAGTCGATGCCCACGAACAGGCTGCCGGCATGGATAGGATTCACATCACTGAAGTGATTTTCCACCAGCCACACATTCCCCATCTCATAGGATGCTCCCAGATAGTAGGGCATGGTCCGGCCAAAGCGGCGATAGGCCACCACGGAAACCAGGGCGGCGTCCTCGCCGGTCAGTTCATTCTGGTTATAGCCAGACAGGTTCAGGAAGCCGCCGAGTCGGGCCGCGTTTTCCACGCCCCCGTCGCGGCGTAACAGCAGGGATGTGTTGGCCCGCAGGCTGACAGTGTAGCGGCGGATGCCGAAGGCCAGGGTCAGGCTGGAGTTGAGACGGTCGTATACCTTGTCGGCGCCGGCTGCGGGCCGTGACATGGCATAGTTGAGGTTGGCGTAGACCCCGCGGGATGGAAAGTTGAGGTTATCCAGGGTGTCGTAGCTCAGATCGAACTGGTATTCGCCGATCTTGAAGTCCCCGCCGTCCAGATCGTCCGGGCCGACCTGTACCTCGGTGTCACCCCGGCCAGTCTCCACCCGGAACTCGGCCCGCCCGAAGTTGCTGAATTCCTTGCCAAATCCAAGCGACCCGCTGTAGCGGTTCACCCGATATTGGGCGGTGGTTTTGCCGTCATCGTAATCGTTGACGATCAGGCGGCGATAGCTGGCACGGGCCGTCACATAGTAGCTGGATTGGAAGGATAGGGGCTGGTAGAACTCCGTGTAGACCAGTGGCTCGCTGCCGATGGCCAGGTGGTTGACCCATTCCGCTCCCAGCCGGTTGAGGGCGGTGAAGGTGTAGTTGGTGGCGATGTTGTAGTTGCTCTCGCCATCGAAGTTTTCTTCGATATTCAGGCCAAAGCGCAGGTAGTTTGGCCCCCAGCTCTTTTCCCGGGCATTGATGACCAGCTCATTGCCATTGGGAGTCTGGTTGATGAAGTAGCTGACCTTGCCAAAATAGCCCAGGCCGTGGATACGCCGTACGTCTTCGTCCAGGGTCTTCAGGTTCAGGGGCCGGCCGATGCGCTGTCGTACGTGGGAACGGATGAACTCATCGGAAATGTGAGAGTGGTTGTCGATCAGGATGCGGTCGATCACCATGATGTCCTGCCACACCGGCTTGAGCTTGCTTTGGTAGGCTTCGTACTCTTCCGGCGTGAGGCTGTAGCGTGCCAGGTCTTCGGCCTGGGCGCGGGCGGCTTCCTCACCGATGGCCAGTATTTCCGGCAGGGCCTCGAAGGCGGCACTGGAGTAGGCGGACAGCTCCGGACGGATCAGGATATCGTCTTCGCCGAGGGTGGCGATCTGGGTATCCACATTGCGGCGCGTGAGGATATTGGTCAGCTGGTCCATGACATCCAGCACCGATTCCAACTGATCGTCGCTGCGCATCGGCGCGCTGATGTCCACGGCAATGACAACGTCGGCCCCCAGCTCCCGGGCCAGGGAGATGGGCAGGTTGTTGGCAATGCCCCCATCCACCAGCAGGCGTCCCTCCAGCTCGACGGGCTCGAAGACGCCCGGAATCGCCATGCTGGCGTGCATCGCCCGGGCCAGATGGCCCTGGCTGAGGGCTACTTCCTCACCGGTGATGAGATCCGTGGCAAGGGCGCGATAGCGGATGGGCAGATTATCGAAATCCATGGCCGGCAAGGCCCGGGTCAGCTCGTTGAGCAGCAACAGCAGTCGCTGGCCCTGGACGAGTCCGCGGGGCAGTTGCAAGCGGCCATCATTGAAGCCCACGTCGAACTGGATCATATAGGCGCGCTGATCCTGCTTGCGCCGGAATGACTGCTCAGCCCGTGGTGGCTGGTCTTCGAAGCCGGCCCCGAAATCCGTGGTCAGAAACAGTTGCTCAATTTCCTGGGCGCGATAACCCATGGCATAGAGGCCGCCGGTGCCGGCTCCGGCACTGGTGGCCACGATCAGGTCGATGGGAATCCGCAGCTCTTCCAGAACTTTGAGCACACCCACATGGGCAATACCCCGGGCGCCGCCACCACTGAGGGCCAGGGCAATCACCGGGCGCTTTGCTGCCGGAGTTTCCGCGGGCGCCTGGGCCAGAGCAGGAGCTGCCAAGCCAAAGAGACAATGGAGCAGGATAACCAGGGCGGAGGCGCGTGATCTCATTCGTCTGGAGTGGGGTCGGAAAGCCGTGCTCCGGGGGGCGCGATGCTCAAGTGGCTGACATCAGGAACCATGGGCGGGGGAGTCTCCGACTGTTCCACTAAGGTGGCAC
>JAJUGC010000254.1 GCA_029268325.1 Gammaproteobacteria bacterium
ATCCCCAGCCGGATGCCAGCAAGCAGGATGCCGCGGTGGCCGCCGATATCGAATGGCTACAGGCGGTCATCCTGGGCATCCGGAATATTCGCGGCGAAATGGATATTTCTCCCGCCAAGCCGATTCCAGTCCTGCTCCGTAACGGCAGCGCCGAGGACCAGCGTCGTCTGGATGAGAACCGCCGGTTCCTGATGACCCTGGCCAAGCTGGAATCCATCCAGTGGCTGGAGCCGGGCGATGAGATTCCTCCTGCCGCCACCCAACTGGCAGCTGGCATGGAAGTGCTGGTGCCCATGGCCGGCCTGATCGACAAGGATGCGGAGATTGCGCGGCTGAGCAAGGAAGTCGACAAGGCCACCAAGGAAATTGGCCGTCTGGAAGGCAAACTCGGCAACGAAAGCTTTGTTGCCAAGGCGCCGCCCGCAGTTGTCGAGAAAGAGCGGGCCAAACTGGCCGACATGACTTCGGCCCGGGACAAGCTTCAGGAACAGCTGGAAAAGATCAAGGCTCTCTAACCCACAAGCCCCCTGAGACGACTCAGGGGGCTTTTTGGGGCATCTTGCCATGACACAGCCAACACCTCACGAAGACTGGCATATCTTGGGCGCTGGAGCCCTGGGTGGCCTCTGGGCGGTCCGGCTCAGCCAACTGATGCCGGTCTACTTGCTGGCACGGAACCCCACCTCCCCTTCTCGGGCCCTGCACCTGCAGGATCAACAAGGCTCCCAGAGCCGAACCTTGCCCGTTGAGCCAATCAACGCCCCTGGCGCTCCCATTCGACAGCTGCTGGTTGCAACCAAATCCTATGACGCTCTGCCCGCGCTCCAGGCAGTCAGTCATCGCCTGTTGCCAAATACCGCCATCTACCTGATGCAGAACGGACTGGGCAGCCAGGAAGCCGTGGTTCGCCAGTACTCCCGGTATCCCATCTATGCCGTTACCACCACGGAAGGCGCCAATCGCCGTAGCCCTGATGAAATCATCCATGCCGGGCGGGGACAGTCCTGGATTGGCCCTCTCAATGAGCGCGCCAGCCTCGCCCGAGCCAATGTCACGGCCTGCCGTTTCCGTGAAGCAGGCCTGGAAAGCCAGGCGACCCCGGATATCCGACACCGGCTCTGGCTTAAACTGGCCATCAATTGCGCCATCAATCCCTTTACCGCAGTTCTCAACTGCCCTAACGGCGAACTGATACACTACGCCTTCTTCAATGAGCGCCTGCCTGCACTGTGCGAAGAGGTGGCCCAAGCCATGAGCCTGGCAGGCTACCCAACGACCGCTACGGCACTCCAGACACAGGTGCAGGAGGTGATCTCCGGCACTGCGGCCAACATTTCTTCCATGCTGCAGGATATCCGCGCCGGACGCCGGACGGAAATTGACGCCATCAATGGCTACCTGGTCCAGTTCAGCCAGGCCCAGGGTCTCCAGGCTCCCATCAACGAAGACTTGGTACAGCGGGTACTGGCACTGCACCCTTAGCAGGACACCAGCTTGAACTTGCCAGCCCCATCGCCATTCCCTAAGCTGGCGCCAATCGAATCCTCCCTTTAATGAACCGTTAAGGAAATCCCATGGGCAACCGCCTTTCCAAGATCTATACCCGCACCGGTGACCAAGGCACCACAGGCCTGGGCGATGGCTCCCGTGTTCCGAAGAACTCATTGCGAATCGAAGCGATTGGTACTGTTGATGAGCTCAACAGTGCTCTTGGCGTCCTGCTGGCCGAACTCAACCCGGAAGACCCTCTAGTTTCTCCCTTGAAATGGATCCAGAACGACCTGTTCGACCTGGGGGGCGAACTGTCGATTCCCGGTTACCAGATCATTGCCGAAAGCCATGTGTTACGGTTGGAATCCTGGCTGGATGAACTGAATACGGAATTGCCTCCCCTGAAGAATTTCATCCTGCCCGGTGGTAGCAAAGCCGCCGCATACTGCCATTTAGCCCGCAGTATCTGTCGGCGGGCGGAGCGCGTGATGGTTGGCGTGGCGCAAAACGAGCAAATCAACCCCCAGGGCAACATTTACCTGAACCGCCTCTCGGACCTGCTCTTCGTCTGCGCCCGCATCCTGGCCCGCCGCGATGGGGGGCAGGAGATACTTTGGGAACGTTCCGAGCCGGCCACCAAGAGCTGACGGCTTCATCGCAGACAGCAAAAAGGCGGGCTTGGCCCGCCTTTTTGTATCACTCGCCAATGGTCACCCAAACGGCTAAACCTTAAAGGCATTCACCAGTTGCCTCAGGGAGTCGGTCAAGGCCGCCAGCTCCTTGCTCGCCCCCAGGGTATCCTCGGCATCTCCCGCTGTTTTCTGTCCCAGGGTGGAAATCTGGGACACGTTGGCGTCGATCGTCCGTGCCACCGCGCTTTGCTCCTCGGCAGTCTGGGCGATCTGGTGACTCATATCCACAATGGTAGAGACGGCCTCCACGATATGGTTCAAGGCATCGGCCACCTTTTGCGACTGCACCACACTGTCATTGGTGACCTTGTGGGAATCCTTCATGGATTGCACCGCCTCTTGCACCCCTTCCTGCAGGCGCTCGATCATTTTCTCGATATCTTCTGTGGATTTCTGGGTGCGCTGCGACAAGGTTCTCACCTCGTCCGCCACCACTGCAAATCCCCTGCCCTGCTCGCCGGCACGGGCCGCCTCGATCGCGGCATTCAACGCCAAGAGGTTGGTCTGCTCGGCAATCGCTCGGATTTCCACCACAACCTGGCTGATGGCCTGGCTGTCCTGATCCACCTTGGTGATGGTGGCCGCTGAGTTTTCGATTTGATCGGCCAAGCGATGGATCGTCACCAGAGTCTCGTCCACCATGGTCTTACCAGTCCGGGCTTCATAATCCGCCTGGTTGGCCGCATCCGTAGCGGCCTGGGAACTGCTGGCAATTTCCTGGACCGCCATGACCATCTGATGCATGGAGTCGGAAATCTGGCTGGTTTCCTGGAGCTGGTTCTGGGATGCCTGACTGCTGGACATGGCGCTGTCATTCACCCGATTGGCCTGCAGGGCCACCTCGCCCACGGTTCCACGGACCGCCTGAAGCAATTGCTGGATCTTGTCAGTCATGTGGTTGAAGGCAACACTCAGCTCTCCCAGTTCGTCCTTGCTATCCTGGGGCAAGCGTACCCTCAGGTCACCCTCGGCCACCTGCCGGGCCGCATGGGCAAAGCCACCAATGGTGTTGCGGACCGAGACGAAGAAGCCCATGTAGAGATACACAATCACCAACAGCAGGATGCCCTGGATCACGAAGATGGTGTACATGCCTGTATACTGCTCTTCCAGGCGCCCTTGCAATAACCCTTCAACCGCTGACAGCAACTCGCCATTGAAGCCGTAGAGATGCTCCAGGTGTTGGGTCATGACCCGCTCGTATTCCTGCCAGGGCAGATCCAGCACGATAGGCACAATGACGTGTTCATCCAGGAAGTCGCGGGCATCCAACACTACCGGGCGCACCGCTTCCAGGCTTTTCGATAGGTTACCGCCCATCTTTGCACTGCGGCTGGCCACCACATCCAGAACCGGTGCCCAGGCCGTGTCGATAGCCGTTAGCTGGTCAAAGCTGTTGTTGACGGCTTCACTGGTCTCCGCATCCAGGCGGGTCTCAATCAGGGCGAAAATCCCCAGGCTGCGGGCATAGCTGATGGCATCCGCAGCCGCCAGCAGGTTTTTGTTGGACAGTTCCAGCAAAAGCTGGACCTCACTGGAGTTATCATGGGCCAGCCCGGAAACCTGGGCAATGCTGGTCACCAAGGCCTGCACCTTACGGACGTATTCGTCGTAGTAGGTGAACTGGGCCTGCATCATCATTTGGTTAGCATCATCCGCAACAAGCTTGCGCCACTCATCCCGCAGCACAGTAACCTGCCCGCCCAGATCCTGGTTCGAGTCAAAGGACAGCGGCAGGGCTTCCAGCTCTTCCAGCAAAATGCCGATCTGGGCCCGCTGGCGCAAACTAGCCTCCTCCAGCTCAGGAATCCCCCGGATCCTGGCCACCGCCCTGAAATCCCGATACTTTCCCGCCTCCTTCAGCAAGTTGGTAGCTGTGTCGAGAGCCTGTAACCCTTCCACTTCCCGCTCGATCTGATCAATGTCCTCAATCATCTGGCTAACCAGGCTGTAGCCGAGCGCAATAATAGGTAGCAAGAACAGGACACTGATCAAAGAAAACTTGTAAACCAGCTTTAGCCGATTC
>JAJUGC010000255.1 GCA_029268325.1 Gammaproteobacteria bacterium
ATGTACCGTGTGGCGGCATGGTGCAGGTGCCACTGCGTATCAGTTCCCCGCAGGCGCGGGGATGTACCGTGACGGCCAGCGTAGCGCGGCAGAATGTTCATCAGTTCCCCGCAGGCGCGGGGATGTACCGGCCACGTTTCAGGGCAGCTCACACACCAACGCCAGTTCCCCGCAGGCGCGGGGATGTACTGCCATTGGAGAAGAGAAAACAGAACCTTCATACCAGCTCCCCCTAGGCGGATGTGCCGATGAGGCTACTTGATCAATCCCACTCCTCTTACCCATTTGCCCTCCCTCCACGACAGATCTAGAATGGACACCTCTTTTCGATCGACAGGGTGTTGATTCCTCAGAACAAGGAGTGTGTATGGCCCAGCCTATTGCCCGTGTGGGCGATTTCCATGTTTGTCCCAAAGTGACCGGTAAAGTGCCCCATGTGGGTGGTCCCATTGTTGTTGGTTCCCCAAATGTGTTTATTGGCGGTGTGCCGGCGGCACGGGTAGGGGATGTGGCCGTGTGCTGTGCCGGCGGGCCCGATGTGGTTGCAGTGGGAGCGACGACGGTGTTTATCAATGGCATGCCTGCCGCCTTGATGGGAAGCCCCACGGCCCATGGCGGCGTGGTGGTGGTTGGTGCGCCGAATGTGGTTGCCAGTTAAGCGCCTGTAGCCCGGTTTCGGATTTGTCCTGGGCGGGGTGAAATAAGGAGATAACGGAAATGAATGACAACCCATACCAGGCTCCAACGGCAGAGTTGGTGGCTCCAGTTGAGACGGGGCCGCTGCAGATTCACGCCCCCCGTACTGTGGGAGTGGGGCGTGGTGTGGCCTGGTGGGGGGAAGGCTGGCAACTGTTTGCGAAGGCGCCGCTCAGGTTCACCGCCATGATGGTTGTGACCTTTTTGCTCTTTGGCCTGCTGAGCGTGATTCCCGCGGTGGGCGCGTTGGTGGCCACCCTGGTTTTGCCTTACCTTTCTGCCGGTTTTTATTGGGCTTGTCGCCGGGCCCGGGATGGCAAATCGGTGTCTTTTTTCGACTTGTTCGAGCCTTTCAACAATACGGGCAGGCTATTGCTGGTGGGTGTCATTTATATGGCCATCTGCCTGGTGTTGGAGTTTATTGGCCTGGAGTTGCTCCGGGGAATGGTGGATGAGCACAGCTTATCCAGTTTCTACAGCGGCGACTTTTCCAAGGTGGGACGTGTGATACTCATCAGCGGCCTGACCATCGCCGCCTTGTCGATTCCGTTGATGATGGCGTTTATGTATGCGCCCTTGCTGGCGCATCAGCACGATCTGTCGGCCCTGGATGCCATCGCAAAGAGCTTTCAGGCCTGCTTGCGAAATATCCTGCCATTCCTGATCTGGAGCCTGGTGTGGCTGGTGGCCTTTGTTCTACTGGGGATCATTAGTGTGTTTCTGCTTGTGATTCCTGTCTTGGGCGTGGTGCTGCCATTTTTGGTGGGCCTTATTATCTTGCCCCTGATGATGGCCCATCTCTACATTGCCTTTGAGGATATCTTCATGGGCTAAGGCGCAATGGCCACTGGCTTGCCTGGGCTGTGCCGGGCAGGCCGTTAGAACCGCACGTGGGCGTTCAGGCTCAGCATGGTGAGCAATTGGTTCAGATCCCGCTCGCGGACCAGGATGTTGCCGTCAGTGGTGACGACTTCCGCCCCTTCCAATTCGTAATAGATCGATTCCAGCAAACCTTCCACCTCGAGGTGCTTGCTCAGACGTAGGCGTAGGCCGGCGCCGGCTAACAGGGCGGGCTCCTGGATGCGGCTCAACGGAAGCGACTGCTCAAAGCGCAGGCTGGCCACGCCGAGCCGTGGAGTCAGGTAGAGGTTGCTGGTGAGCGACACCGACAGGATGCCGGCCAAGGTAGTGGCCCAGGTTTCCACATCGCCGCTTTCGCCGGTCGCCCCAATCTCAAAGTCGAATTTGCCATAGTTGCGGTAGCCGAACTCCACAGCAAAGCGGGGCGTGAAGTAGGCGCCGATTTGCAGTTTATAGCCGAAGTCGGAGTTATCCAGCTTTTGATGGCGAAACTGGTCGTCATCGTCGAACTTGCTGGGGCCGGCGCCCACCCCGAAGTAGATGGGAGCGCTGGCTTCACCGTTGGCACCGGATGGGGCAGCAGAAGTCGCAGGGCTGTCAGTGGTGTCAGGGCTCACAGAGGGAGTGGCTTGCGCCAGACTCAGGGCAGGGACGAGCGCGAACGGCGCCAACAGGATTCGTGGCCACATAGCAGTCCTTCCATGTCGCGGTGAGTTGCGTTCCAGCTTCTGAGCTTTAACTTAAAGTCGGACTATCGAGAAGACAAAACTTGAGGTCACGAAAGAGGGCCGCAGGGGCTGGCCGGAGCCAGCCCGGTGCATCAATGCATCGCGGAGCGGGGAGAGGAAGAAGGCTCGATGCTGCCGGCCAAGTAGGACTGCTGGCGGCACTCCTGAATCAGGGCCAGGGTGGCCTGGATGCAGTTTTCCATATACAGCTGGAATTGGGCATAGGTCATGCCGGCGTTATGGGGGATGGCATCCTGGATGACCAGTCGTGGCATGCTGTCGTCCAGCAGGTCGACAAACACCTTCAGGTAGGTGTAGGTCAGGTTGAGGCGGTTAAGATCGGCCACCACCTGCATCACCATGCTGGGGCGAATTTCCAGTTCGGTAAAGAACATGAGGCAGTCAGCCTCCACGAACAGGCGGCTTTCCAGCACCCCTTCCATGGACTGGACGTCGTTCAGGTGAATGCCATGGCATTCGCCACAAACGTAGTGGGGAATATGGGCTTGATCAAGCCACTGCATGATCTGATCGGCGTCGATTGGGGACATAGTAGAAGACAAGAAACAATCCCTGAGTGTTTTAGGCAGCCGCACATCTTACCTACAGTGGGGGTGGGTTCCAAGTAGGGAAATGCCGGTGACTGTATTGGATTGGCCCTCAGCCTTGAAGGCGGTTAACTGGGGTCGTCACGCGCTGAGGGCGTGCAGCGCGTGATGGCCCGGGCCCCTAGGCTGCACAGATGGCATGCTGGTGGTTGTGGGGCTCGATCAGACAGCGGTGCAGGGCGGCAATGGCATCTTCGTAGCGATCTTCGTCGATCACGAACTGCATATCCACCTGGCGCATGGATTGGTGCAAGGCCAGTACGCTGATCTGCTCGTCGGCCAGGGCCTTGACGGTCTTGGCCAGAATGCCCGGGATCTGCATGTCGCTGCCAATGGCTGACACGATGGCCACCTTGGAGATGTTCACCTGGGCATTGGGGAACTCCTTTTCCAAGGCATTGGCCACCCGCTTGACGGTTTTCAGGTTGGCATCCACGAAGTGGGTGATGGTGTTGGCGTTGATGTCCTTGGTGATGATGGTGGTCCGGAAACGTTCCAGCACTTCCAGGATGCGCCGGTCGTAACCGCTGGCGCCCACCATGTCCTGGTCGAAGAGCTCCAGGGCAAAGACCCGTTTGCGCCCGGCAATAATTTCGGCGCAGGGGGTGGCACTGCGATACTCGTTGTCGATCAGAGTGCCTTGGTGGTCCGGCTCGAAGGTGTTGCGCACCCGCAGGGGAATGCCCAGTTGGCGCAGGCCCTTGGCGGCCCGGGGGTGGATGGCCTCCATGCCGAGGTTGGCCAGTTGGTCGGTCACGTCATAGTTGGTGCGGCCAATGGGGACTACTTTCTCGGCATCCACCACTTTGGGGTCGGCACTGCTCAGGTGGTACTCCTTGTGGATAATGGCCTCGCGGGCGCCGGTGACGGTGGCGATCTTGCTGAAGGTGATTTCGCTGTAACCCCGGTCGTAGGTGCGGATCAGGCCTTCGCTGCAGCGGGTGTAGCCGGTGACGATGGGCAGCTCCCGGCTCAGGTCGATAGTTTCGAACGCGGTACGGATCTTTTCTTCAAAGCTCAGCAGCTCCGGTTCGCGCCAGCCGGTCAGGTCCACCAGGCGGGCATTGACGCCTTCGGCCTGCAGCAGGGTTGCCGTGTTCCAGGCGCTGTGGGTTTCCCCGAGGGTGGCGAGCAGTTCCCGAACGGTCATCAGGTGCTCTTCCAACTGGAAGTGTCCATAGGAGCACAGCCGTTGCAGGTCAATCAGGCAACTGCGCACACCTTCAATGCGCTCTGTAATGAACTGGTTGGCCTGGGCCAGCAGGAAGCGGTCTTCGAACAGGTCGGCATTAATCTCGCACAGCCG
>JAJUGC010000256.1 GCA_029268325.1 Gammaproteobacteria bacterium
AACCAGATGGCATGATCCAGACTCGCCACCTGGATCCCCTTCTGGTAATAGCTCACCCCGTGGGGCTGCAGGGAGGTTCCCAGAAAGCCGAAGTCTGACGCATAGGCCAGCAAGCACTGGTGGATGGCCGGGTCATCCGGAAGCGGGCTGACGGTACGGAACCAATGGTGCTTGATCGGCGGGCGCTTGTCGGGCGCCAGATAGTTGATGGGGTTGACCGGACGGATCTCGATGGGCCGGTCCCGGGTAAACCGCTCCCGCAGTTTTTCCGGAATCAGATGCTGGAAGCGGCGCGCCATCTCCAGCTCCGACTTCAGCCCTTCCGGACCTTCTACCTCAGGCATCTCAAGCTGATGCTCGAAGCCCTCTTCCTCCACCTGGAAAGACGCGGTCAGGGTGAAGATTTCCTCGCCATGCTGAAGAGCCATCACCCGACGGGTGGTAAAGCTTCGGCCATCACGGATGCGGTGCACTTCATACTCAATGTCCGCGTTCGGATCACCGGGACGCAAAAAATATCCGTGCATGGAATGGGCCAGCCGGTTTTCCACCGTCCGGTAAGCCGCCATCATGGCCTGGCCAACCACCTGGCCTCCAAACACGTTCTTAAAGCCCAGGTCTTCACTGCATCCCCGGAAATGGTCCCTACCCACCTCTTCCACGTTCAGCAAGTCCAGCAGCCTTTGCACAACGTCTTGCATGAGTCCTCATCCTCTCCAATTGTCAGGCGGCATTCTGCGATAAGCGTACAAGCGTATGCAAGCTGAACTAGAGACCGGATGGTAGGCAGGCTGGCGAAGGTGGGGCATCGGGCCCATAATTTCCAGGTCCCGGGCAAAGATTCGCCCCATTGAAGACGAGCATTCATGAACAGCAGATTACCGCCAGAACAGCTCAACCAACGCTGTCCCCAATGCAACAGCCCGCTCCGCTGCGGGCTGGAACAAGGAGACACTCACTGCTGGTGCTTTGAACTGCCAACAGCAGCCGGGCCCTTGGAGCTTTCACCCCAGGCCCGGTGCCTGTGCCGGGAGTGCCTGGCGGCCCAGCGCTCCCGAGATCACTAAGACTTCGGACTATTCAATACGGCAAGCTTGGTCGAAGCTCAAACGCGGTCCCCGGGGATACAGCTTGGACGCTTCTCCGTAACCCAGGTTCACCAGCATGCTGGCCTTGTAGCGCCCGTCAGGGAAGAAGGCTTCGTTCACCTTATCCGCTTCAAAACCGGTCATGGGCCCGCAGTCCAGCCCCAGGGAGCGGGCCGCCAGAATGAAATAACCGGCTTGCAGGCCACTGTTGAGCTGGGCTGTCGCCAGGCTGGCTTCCGCATTGGCCTTGAAGCCCTCGGCGGCATCCGGATACACCGGGAACTGCTCCGGCAAGTGCTCGTAAAAGGCGGTGTCATAGGCAATGATCGCCGTTACCGGAGCAGCCATGGTTTTCTCCACGTTGCCCGGTGCCAGAGTCGGCTTCAGGCGCTCCTTGGCCTCGGCGGAACGGACAAAAACCACCCGGGCCGGCTGACAGTTCATGGCCGTTGGGCCCCACTTGTACAGATCGTAGAGCTGCTGGAGCACCTCTGCGGGAATGTCCTTGTCCTGCCAGGCAATATGAGTGCGAGCCTCACGGAACAGCTGATCCAGGGCATCATTGGCAAGCATGGTCATAATTTCACCTCAAGTTATTGAATCGGTAAATCAAACAGCAGGGCTTCACTATCGCTTTCAGCGCGCAGCTCCAGCGCCTGCCGGTCATCCAGATAATATGCATCGCCCGGCGTCAGCGATTGCTCGCCGATCGTTACAGCGCCTTTGATCAGATGCAGGTATAACCCGCGCTGCGCACCCCGGTCGTGACTCAGTGCCTGTCCGGCCCGGGGCCGCAGCACATAGAGCTCGACATCCTGATGAATCTGCAGGGAGCCTTCGCGCCCATCCGGCGACACCACCAGCCGGCGGCCTTCCTGATCTTCTTCCCGGGGAAACGAGCGCTGCTGATAGCTGGGCGTCAAACCGGCCTGCCGGGGCAGGATCCAGATCTGCAGGAACTTCAATGTTTCACTGGTGGAAGCATTGTATTCGCTGTGGGTCACTCCGGTTCCGGCCGACATCAGCTGGAACTCCCCGGCGGTCATGCGCTGCACATGGCCCATGCTGTCGCGGTGCTCCATGGTGCCTTGCACCACGTAGGAGAGGATCTCCATATCCCGGTGACCATGGGTGCCAAAGCCCGCGCCGGGGCTGACGGTGTCATCGTTGATCACCCGTAGAACAGACTCGCCCATATAGGCGGGGTCATACCAGGAGCCGAAGGAAAAGCTGTGGCGACTTTGCAGCCAACCCAAGTCCACAAAACCTCGGGTATCGGCACGACGGTAATAGCTCATACAGCCTCCTTGATCAAACAGTTCAATTAAGGAACCAGTTTAAACAGGAGGCCTTTGATAATGTAGAGATATATTTAGGACGAATTATTCAGAGAATTTGAACAATCAATGATGGATCGGCGGGAGCTCCCGCGCCAGCTCCTGCTTTTCCTGGATATGGCTGCCCGTGAGCGCAAACCCCAGCAAGCGACCGTCTGGAGCCCGGAACAGCGCGCGGATATCCACCCCCTCGCCTTCCACGACCCATTGCCCCTCGGCACCGACGGGAGCCGGAGCCACAACCACGGGGCAAGCCGGCGTCTTGATCACCACTGGCATGGCGCCGTACTTCACCTCCGTACGCTCGCCCGCCAGCGTTTTGGCCAAGGCCCGGGCACAAGCCATCAACGGCAACACATACAACAGCACATGGCCGTCCACTTCGGCGCAGTCACCCAGGGCGTAAACATCCGGCGCTGAGGTTTCCAGGGCGCGGTTGACCTGAATGCCCAGGTTCACCTGCAAGCCGGCCTTTTGGGCCAACTCGATCCGCGGTTTCAGGCCGATGGCGGAAACCACCAGATCCGCTTCCAGGACCTCGCCATTGCCCAGCACCACCCGTACCCCCGAGTCCACCCTGTCCACCCGGGCCACCGTGGTGCCAAAGTGGAAGCGAACGCCTTCCATCTCCAGCCCCCGAACCACCGCATTGCCGGCTTCGGCAGGCAACAACCCCGGCAGCGCCGTGTCGCAAAGCGCCACCACGTCTACCTCATAGCCGCCATTGCGCAAATCATTGGCAAATTCGCAGCCGATCAGACCGGCGCCCATGATGACCACCCGCTTGCCGCCATGCAGGGCTTCACGGAAACGCTCATAGTCCAACAGGTCATTGATGGAGTGCACCTGGTCAATCCCCGTACCTGCGATGGCCGGACGGATCACATCGGCCCCCCAGGCCAGGACCAGCTTGCTGTAGGCAAGCTCTTCGTCACCCAGTTGCAGACACCGGCGATCGGTATCAATGCCGGTGACCTTGGTGAAGGTGCGGATGACCGCCTTGAGCTGATCGGCCATGGCCACCGGGTCTGCCATGGACAGTTCACGGGCGGTTTTCCCCTTGGTAAAACCGGTCGATAGCATGGGCTTGGAGTAGGAGTGGCCGTCATCGGCGGTGATCAGCACCAGCGGTGTCGCCTGGTCCAACTTTCGAAACTCCCGGGCCAGCGAATAGCCCGCCAGTCCCGTCCCGACAATTACCACGGGTGCCTGTTGTTCACTCATCCTGCCTCCTCTCCCTCATTAGCCTCAACAACTGCATCTCTCCCCAACCTGGAAGGCCTCGGCCCGCCAGGTTGGGCGACCTTCGTTTAGCTGATTTCGATCATCTCGAAGTCTTCCTTGCCCACGCCGCAATCGGGACAAACCCAGTCTTCGGGCACATCTTCCCAGCGGGTTCCAGGGGCAATGCCGTCATCCGGCCATCCCTTTGCCTCATCGTAAATCAATCCGCAGACTACGCACTGCCATTTCTTCATCGGTTTATCCTTTTGTTATCTGCCGCCAGCCCCGCCAGATACGGGTTGAAGCAACAGCACATCCTCACCTGTGCGAGCCACACGAGCAGCCCGCAACCTCTTATCCAGGGCGGCAATTGTCGAACAAGCGTACCAGCAATTCAACCATAAACGGCGGCTTGCCAATGCCCGGGAGCCACAACGCCCGGCAACGCCAGGGATTCATCCTCCCCTGGTGGCGACGTCTGCTTCCTCTGAATGTATAATGCGCCTTTGCACCCATAGGACCGGCTTAATGAACCAAGATATT
>JAJUGC010000257.1 GCA_029268325.1 Gammaproteobacteria bacterium
AGTCATAAAGTGGGGGGACAGCCTTCTGAAGCGGATAAAGTCACGCTAGGGCTGCGGAAGAAAATCCTGTTGGCAACTTAACATAAATAGGCAGAGGTCTTCGAGAGCACGACGTTATAGCCGACGGAGGGCTTCGGGGTCAAAAGGACCTCCTTGGAGCCAGTCACATTATATCGACTTCCTGCAATACCTTCGAAGATAGCGGGATACCGCCGCTGATAGGCACCCGGTGATCAATCACCGGGCCCAATACGGCTTGAACGTCGTCAGGGAGCACATGCTGGCGGCCGCTCATCAGGGCCCATGCTTGACTGGCCCGTAGCAGGGCAATGCCGCCGCGGGGAGAGAGTCCGCCGCGAGAGCCCCCTTGCTGACGGGTGAAATCGATGATTTTCTGGACGTAATCCAGAAGTTGGGGGCTGACATGGATGCTCAGAACGGCCTGCTGTGCAGCTTCCAGGTCCTCTCCAGCCAAGCAGGGTTGTAGCTGACTCAGCAGCTCCCGACGATCCTGGCCCAGCAGAAGCTCCCGCTCCGCTTCCCGCGAGGGGTATCCCAGGTGGATCCGCATCAGGAAGCGGTCGGTCTGGGATTCGGGAAGAATGAAGGTGCCGGCCTGGTCGCTGGGGTTTTGCGTGGCAATCACAAAGAAAGGAGAGGGCAGTTTACGGGTCTCCCCTTCAATGCTCACCTGCCGCTCTTCCATGGCTTCTAGCAAGGCACTTTGGGCTTTGGGAGTGGCCCGGTTGATTTCGTCCGCCAGAACGACCTGGGAGAAGACGGGGCCGGGGTGGAAAATGAATTCGCCCAGTTGGCGGTCGTAGAGGTTAAAGCCCAGAACGTCGGCGGGAAGCAGGTCGCTGGTAAACTGGATGCGCTTGTAGGAGAGTCCCAGTACGGCTGCAAGGGCATGGGAGAGGGTGGTTTTGCCCATGCCGGGCAGATCTTCAATCAGGAGATGGCCGCGACAAAGGATACAGGCCAAGGCAAGTCGTATTTGAGCTTCCTTGCCTAGTAGGACCTTGCCAACTTCCGCAACAGCATTATCCAGAACGGCTTTCATAGCTTCCTCATGATTTTCAGGGTCAGCGCTTTCTCTGTGTAAGTAGACTGGCCGTGAATGAATGCCTGGTCCAAGAGGGCTGGTAGATTAGCAAGCTGACTATTGGAAAAGGCATGTTGCCGGCGGGCGGTGATCCGCCGGCTGAGATTTGCATCAATCGATAAAGCGCTTCGTGATTTGGCCATAGGCATCGACCCGGCGATCCCGCAGGAACGGCCAGATACGGCGTACATCTTCGGATCGTTGCAGATCCAGATCAACGACCAGGATTTCCTCGTTACTATCGCTGGCGCGGGCCAGGAACTCTCCCTGGGGGCCGGCGATGAAACTGTTACCCCAGAATAAGGTGCCCGGGGTCTGGGACGAGGGATCCGGCTCCTGGCCCACACGGTTGGGAACCAAGACGGGCAGGCCGTTGGCCACCGCGTGTCCCCGTTGAACTGTAATCCAGGCTTCCAGTTGGCGCTGTTGCTCTTCCTGGGTGTCACGGATATCCCAACCGATTGCCGTGGGATAGATCAGCATATCCGCCCCAGCCAGGGCCATCAGGCGGGCCGCTTCGGGATACCACTGATCCCAGCAGATCAGAACGCCCAGTTTGCCTACGCTGGTTTGGATCGGGCGAAAGCCCACTTCCGGTTCGGCATCGCCTGGTGTGAAGTAAAACTTCTCGTAAAAACCGGGATCGTCAGGGATATGCATCTTCCGATAGGTTCCAGCGATGGAACCGTCTTTTTCGAAGACCACGGCTGTGTTGTGATACAGGCCCGGGGCGCGACGCTCGAAGACAGAGCCCACTAGGACAACCTGATGCTCTTTAGCCAGGTTCGCCAGGAAATCGGTGGAGGGCCCCGGGATGGATTCGGCTAGATCAAAGCAATCCACGTCTTCTGTCTGACAGAAGTAATGGGTGCAGTGGAGTTCCTGCAGTACGACCAGTTGCGCGCCTTGGGCGGCGGCATCGGCAATGGCTTTGGCAGACGCTTCCAGGCTACGGCTTTTATCTGGATAGGACCGTTGCTGAACGATCGCCACTTTCAGGTTCTTTTGCGACATCACAGGACTCCCTCAGGTATTTGCATGGTTACACAATGGAGGCTGCCATGCTGCTCAATCAGCGCGCGGCAATTGATCGGAACGATCTCCCGTTCCGGAAAACATTGTTGCAGGATGTTCAAGGCGACCTCGTCCTCGGGCACTCCGTACACGGGAACCAACACCGCCGTATTCATGATCAGGAAGTTGGCGTAAGTCGCCGGCAGGCGTTCTCCATCCTCGCTGAACTGGGCCTGGGGCATGGGCAGGGGAACCAGTCGGTAAGGGGAACCTTCGACCGTGCGAAAGGCTTGAAGTTCCTCTTCCATGGCTTTCAGCGCCGGATAGTGAGGATCCTCCGGGTCATCGCAACGCACATAGCAGATCGTCTCCCGATCGCACAGGCGGGCCAGCGTATCAATATGGCTGTCGGTGTCGTCGCCGGCCAGGTAGCCATGGTTAAGCCAGAGCACGCGCTGTACACCCAGGGTTTGCTTCAGGGTTTCCTCGATCTCCTGCTGGCTCTGCTCCTGGTTGCGGGTATCCGTCAACAGGCAGGTTGAGGTCGTCAGCAAGGTGCCTTGGCCGTCGGACTCAATGGAGCCGCCTTCCAAAATGAAGTCCAGGTCCTTCATGGGGGTCTGGCCGAAGGCGCCAAGCTGATGGAGGTGGCGATTGATCCGGTCATCCTTGGATGACTCGAACTTCCCGCCCCAGGCGTTGAA
Organism: Gammaproteobacteria bacterium; assembly: GCA_029268325.1. Classification (GTDB taxonomy): domain Bacteria; phylum Pseudomonadota; class Gammaproteobacteria; order Pseudomonadales; family Oleiphilaceae; genus JAEZAA01. The sequence continues at coordinate 2,824 of JAJUGC010000257.1, forward strand.
ACGGAAGTTCAGCAGCAGTGGCTGCTGATTTTCATAAACCGTAATGGGGCCATGGTCCCGGGCCCAGGTGTCGTCTGCGGGCACCTGGTAGAGACAGATGTTTTCCTCGGGAACGCCGGCCGCCAGCAAGTCTTGCCGGATGCCAGGGAGCTGGTCGCCGTTTTCGCAACTGATAATCAGTTTTTGGCGTAAGCCGATTTCCCGTGCCAGGTTGCGATAGACCTCAAGCACGTCGGGCAAAATAGGCGCCCAATCCGTATTGGCATGAGGCCAGGTTAACATGATTGCAGACTGAGGTGCCCACTCTGCGGGCAAAACAACATTGTTCACAGGCAGAATTTTCCCGGACAAGAACAAGGGATCCCATCAGGTCTGCCCGGACGTGTTAGAGCAGGGTGGGCAGGCCATTATTGGGTGGGTTTATGGTGGACGACGGTGCGTATGACCTTATCGCGCTCGAAATATACCGTGAACTGGTCGTAGCTCCAAACGGAAATTGGCGGATTGCCGACCGGGCCCTTCATTTGCTGGGGAGATCCGTAATTTTGGCGGACAGTTTCCATGTGTTGGCCATGGACGGGTGTCTGGATCTGGGTGTTCTGGGCTTGCTCTGAAACAAAGATCTTGATCGTATCCGCCTGGGCGATACTGACACTTGCGGCCAAGAGAGTGGCGCCTAGCAATCTGTACATGACTTTCCTCGTTTGATGCAGTGGTTAATTTGGGTGCCGTTCATTAATCGCTGTAATCAACAACCTGATGATTGACGACCTTGGCGTATCTGTTCCTGCATCCCTGCTATCCCGTTGTTGATTGCGGTTAGTTGCCGAAGGTTGTTAAAAGTCTAGCCCTATTTCTCCATGAGCGTAGCGTCTACAGGAGAGGAGGATCACAAAATTTGCCGTTGCCGTCGTTCCTCTTGCTGCTTGCGCAGGATATGGCGGGCAATGAGCTGGCGTTGCTGGTCGTCCAGATCGACAAACTCCAGATGGGTGCTGTAACCATTGCTCCGGGGCTCACAGGCCAATACCTTGCCTTTTACAAGGAGGCCTACATAAGAGGGAACCAGAATCAGCTTAATGCGCACCAGGCTGCCAGGCTCCAGCAAGTCGGGCCAGTGGAGGGACAGTCCGCCTTCGCTGAGGTCAATCTCCCGCAGGTTGTCCGGATCAATCGGCTGGTTGACCAACGCCAAAGTCCGGCTCAGGGCATCGAGCTTGCGATTTAACAGGCGTAGGTAGGCCGCCAGGCTGCGATCCTTTTCCTGGATGCCCGCCAACAGGGATTGGGCTTCCACGTCCAAGAGCTGGAATTCACTGATCAGCTGGTACTGGGCTGGCAGTTGCACCAGGTCTTCGAAGCTGTCGG
>JAJUGC010000258.1 GCA_029268325.1 Gammaproteobacteria bacterium
CCCTTTGAGCAATACTAGCCCCGCGCCTTGCTGATCATGATGCAAGGTCGCCATGAAGCGATGTTCAGACTCGAAGGGAATCATATCCGTACGGGGCTCGGAGGCCTGCAGAGCCGCCTGGGTCAGGCCCAGCTTGGCGCCCAAGGTCAGCAGCGCCCCTTCGGTGGGATCCCCATGCACCTGCCAGCCCTCAGTGTCGCTGTGGGTGAGCTGTGCGGTATTGCAGAGCACCGCAACCCGCCCCACCAGTTGCAAGAGCTGCAGACCGGGATCGGCCACCTGGCCGGATGCGGTCAACACCTGTCCTTGGGGATCGTAGCCGGCACCGGTCAGCTGATAGGTGCCCGCTGCGGTCACCAGACTTTCCACCGTCATTTCGTTGCAGGTGAGAGTGCCGGTCTTATCGGAGCAAATCACTGAAACGGCTCCCAGGGTTTCCACCGCGGGCAAACGCCGGATAATCGCATGGCGCCGGGCCATGCGTTGCACGCCAATGGCGAGGGTAATGGTAATAATGGCGGGCAGGCCTTCCGGGATGGCGGCCACGGCGATCCCCACCGCCGCCAGCAGCATCTCTTCGACGCTGTTGTCCCAGACCACCAGGCCATACACAAAGGTCAGCGCCGCCACCCCCAAAATCACTGCCGTCAGCCACAAGGCAAAACGATTGATCTGGCGTAGCAAAGGGGTTTGCAAACTGTCCACCTGTCGCAGCAGGCGGTTAATCTTGCCAATCTCCGTTTGTTCGCCCGTGGCTACCACCACTCCGGTGCCATGGCCGGCACTGATAAAGGTCCCGGAAAAGGCCATGCAGCTCTGCTCACCCAGGGCCACATTCTGTTCGTCCAGTGCCTCAGTCTGCTTGGCGACCGGTAGGGACTCCCCGGTCAGCATCGACTCGTTCACCATCAGCTCCCGGGCCGAAAGCAGACGCAAATCCGCAGGCACCTTATCTCCCGACTGCAGGGACACAATATCGCCCGGCACCAGCTCCGCTGCGGAAATGGAGATCCACTGGCCATTACGCAAGGCCATGGCCATGGCGGGCACCAGTTTGCGTACGGCAGCAATCGACTGTTCCGCCTTGCCTTCCTGCAGGTAGCCAATCACCGCGTTGATAATGACCACCCCAAAAATCACGGCGGCATCCAGCCTGTGGCCCATGAGCCAGGTTCCAATGCCTGCAACGAGAAGCACCAGGATGAGTATATTGGCGAACTGGTTGAGCAGACGACGAAGCCAACTTTGGCCGGTGGTCAAAGGCAGGCTGTTGTACCCGTATCGCTCGCGCCGATACTTTACGTCCCTGTCGGCCAAGCCAGCCTCCGAGCTACTGAGCGCCGCCAGGGCGGCCTCTCTGGTTCTCGTAAACCACGGCTGTTGAGAATTTGTCTTTGGACTCATCAAGGGCTCCCCCTGCCAAGTTGTATCAGTCCACCTGCCCAGAGACCCTCCTGTTCCCTACAGCAACGCAGGCGCACACCCCACTATCACTTCATATTAGGTGACAGGACCAAAACTTCATGAATCTAAATCAAGTAATCAACAACTAATGGATTCGCAGGTCTTCAGAATTGGAAAGGGACACCAGATCAGCTTGGACTCAAACGATAATCAAGGAGTGAGAACGATCGGGAGACAAGGAAGAAACAAGGCAGAGGTGAGGCAAGGTAGGAGGAAGGGCGCAGCAAAAAACGGAAAGGCGGGATCTGCCGGCCCCGATCGCTAGAACCGGGAGCCGTACAGCTAAAAAACGACCTCAGTCAGCGTCGAAGTCTACGCTATCGCCACCCTCAGCATCCATGGAGGTTGCGCCGGCAGTATAGACCACCCGACGGGTACTCACCGCCCGTTGGTACTTCATCCACGCCTTTTCAATTTCAGTCGTCGGTTCGGCTTCCCCTTTGGCGACTTTCACAAACTGCTCTTCTGCCGGGGTCGCTGGCGCCCGCATACCGGAGGCCAGATCCTTGAGAGCAAAGCCATGGCGCTCCAGAATCTCCGCCTCACGGCGGGAATAGATACCGGAACGATGGAAGCCGTATGGATAATGCTTGTTATCGTAGAAGATTTTGTTGCTGGCGAAATCTGTCTGACTCATAGAATGCTACCTATTCATTCAACGCCTAAGCCAAAAAAATTGCAGCGCATTATGGACAAGTCATCTCCGGGATGACAAGCGACAATGACCATAAATATAAACAGTGCTCTGCATTCTGTTTAGCAGGAAATTCCTACCTGTCCAGTGCGGCATTAAATAGCCAGAAAAACCCGGGGCCGACGGCAGGCTTAGCCAGATCCAATACCTGCCTTCTGATCCTTCACGGGAACCAGCCTAACCCCTTGGACTATATGCCACCTGTTCAGCTCGGACAGGAATGTATGGGCACAATCTGGATTGTTAAAGGGGGCAGGAAACAAAATTGCGCCACTTGGAGGGAATAGGGCTTTTGAGGGAGTTTTTTAGGTAGCAGTAAAAGTCTTCCGGCCATTCATTCGGGCAACCCGTTACATAATTTGTTGTGTGGGTAATCCCGGAAAACTTGGCCGCAGGCGCTGACAACGCAGACAGAAGAGATAGGGAGGGTCGCCGCTTAGCCGACGGCGACATAGTCCAGGAGGTTGGGGCTGCGCTCTTCTACATATTTAAGGACATCAGAGCGGCTCAGGGGACGGTTCATATCTGCCAGGGTAATGCGGGAGAACATTTCACCAATGGTCTGGTTGATCACGTTCCAGTTATTCTGAACCGTGCAGGCCTGGGCCATATCACACTGGCAGGCATCCAGACAGCACTCGGTCAGGGCCAGGCCGCCTTCAACCGCAATAATCACCTCGCCGATGCTGATACGATTGGCCGGGCGAGACAACGCGTACCCGCCCTTCATACCCCGCTCGGAGCGAACCACTCCCTGATCCACCAGCAACTTCATCACCTTGCGCACGGTCGGAACCGGCAGCTGGGTTGCCTCAGCCACCTGCTCGAGCTTCACCAGCTCATCCGACAGGTTGGCAAGATGACAGGCGATCAGCAATCCGTAATCAGCCAGCTTGGCCAGTCGTAGCATAACGAACCTTTTTCAGTAACATGGACTCTTGGTGGAAATGCCCATCAATCAAGCCCCTCTCTACAAAGACAAGCAGGAGCCAGATCTTCGGCTATACCTTCTCCATTGTATCCACACTTCCAATTCATTACCAATTTGGTATTGATTTAGATATCCGACTTCATTACTCTGTTATTTAAATTCGCAAGAGGCGCTACAATGGTCGGCTTTATACCGACTTTCATACGACCGGACAGGAAGATTGAGGTCTAAGATTCCGCCGGCATCGGATCTTGGACCGGATAGCAGTTCCCGGCCTTCTTCTTGTGACAGTCCGAACAGTATCTTCGCTGTATGGCCTCGGCAGCGAACAGTCGATACGGAGCTTTTTTGGATGAAAACCCAGGCAACCCCTGTTGACCCCATTGATCCCGTTGATGAATACATCAAGGGCGAATACAAGCACGGTTTCGTCACCGATATTGAAACCGAAATGCTGGAGCCTGGCCTGAATGAAGACGTGATCCGTTTTATTTCGGCCAAGAAGAACGAGCCGGAATTCATGCTGGAGTGGCGTCTCAAGGCCTATCGCCAGTGGCTGACCATGCAAGAGCCCAAGTGGGCTCACGTCCAGTACCCACCGATCGACTTTAACGACATCATTTATTGGGCGGCTCCCAAGTCCAAAAGTGATGGTCCGAAAAGCCTGGATGAAGTCGACCCTGAACTGCTCCGCACCTATGAAAAGCTCGGCATTCCCCTGCATGAGCGAGCCGCACTGGCCGGTGTTGCGGTTGATGCCGTATTCGACAGCGTATCGGTTGCCACCACCTTCAAGTCCAAGCTGGCAGAAGCCGGGGTGATTTTCTGCCCCATTTCCGAGGCTGTGCAAAAATATCCGGAGCTGGTGGAAAAGTATCTGGGAACTGTGGTGCCCATCCGCGACAACTTCTATGCTGCCCTGAACTCCGCAGTCTTCAGTGACGGCTCCTTTGTGTATATTCCCAAAGGCGTGCGCTGTCCCATGGAGCTGTCCACCTATTTCCGGATCAACGCGGCCAAAAGCGGCCAGTTCGAACGGACCCCTGAGCATCGCCGACGAAGCCGCTAATGCCCCA
>JAJUGC010000259.1 GCA_029268325.1 Gammaproteobacteria bacterium
AAGACCACCCGTTCGCCCTGTTGAACACGGGCTGGCTACAGGAAGGCCTGCTGATCCGCATCGCCAAGGAGCAGCGCCTCGACAAGCCGATCCAGGTGGTTTTCGACCACAGCGAAGCGTCCAATAGCTATACGGCTCAACCACGCCTGCTAGTGCAGGTGGAGCACCACGGGGAAGCCGTGCTCATCGAGCAGCACTTGGCACAGCCCGGCAACACTGAAATCTTCACCAACACGGTGACAGAAGTCTTTATGGCAGAAGGGGCCAAGCTCACCCACTACCAGTTGAACCTGGAGCCGGAAAACGTGCTGCACGTGGGGAATGTCCAGGTCTCCCTGGCCGCCCATGCCCAGTATGAAAGCCACCAGTTCAGCCTGGCAGGCAAGCTGAAGCGGCGCGACCTGGAGGTGGATCTGAACCAGTCCGGTGCCAACGCCCGCCTGTTTGCCATCTATCTAGGCCGCAACAGCCAGCACGTGGACTACCGGACGGTGCTCAACCACCGGGCCGCCCACTGCACCAGCGAGGAGCTGGTCAAAGGCGTTCTGCGCGATGAAGCCCGTGCCGTGTTCAATGGCCGCATCCACATTTACCCGGATGCCCAGCAGACCCTGGCCGAGATGAACAACCGGAACCTACTGCTGTCCAAGAATGCCGAAGTAAATACCAAGCCCGAGCTGGAGATCTATGCCGACGATGTGAAATGCGCCCATGGTGCAACGGTCGGCCAGATCGACAAGGAATCGCTGTTTTACCTGCGTAGCCGGGGTATCGATTCGGCGGAGGCCTACCGCATTCTGAGCGATGCGTTCGTCTATGAAGTGCTCGACCAGATGCCGCAGCCTGAAATCCTCGCCTATGTCTCACGCTGGGTCGAAGAATTCCATGACCGTGTCGTCCTGGAGGAGAGCCTCTGATGACAGCTGCAGTGCAACCTCAACGTGTCTTTGACCCTTATGAAGTTCGCCAGGAATTTCCGGCCCTGAACCAGGAAGTCAATGGCAAGCCGCTGGTCTACCTGGACAATGCCGCTACCAGCCAAAAGCCGGAGGCGGTGTTGCAGGCCATGATGCACTACTACCGCTTTGACAATGCCAACGTGCACCGGGCGGCCCATACCCTGAGCGACCGGGCCACCCGCAGCTTCGAGCAGGCCCGGCTAAAAGTGCGCTCCTGGCTGAATGCGGCATCCCCCAATGAAATTATCTGGACCCGTGGCACCACCGAAGCCATCAACCTGGTGGCCCAGAGCTACGGACGCAGCCACCTCAAGGCTGGCGACGAGATCATCATCAGCGGCATGGAACACCACTCCAACATCGTGCCCTGGCAGCTGGTGGCCCAGCAAACCGGTGCGCTGATCAAGGTGATTCCAGTCCGTGAAAACGGCACCCTCGATATGGACGCCTATCGCCAGCTCCTGTCGGAGCGCACCAAGCTCGTGGCCGTGGTACATGCATCCAATGCCCTGGGCACCATCAACCCGGTCAAGGAAATCATTCGCCTGGCCCGGCAGGCTGGCGCCGTAACGCTCATCGACGGCGCCCAGGCCTCGGCCCACCTGCGGGTGGACGTGCAGGATCTGGACTGTGACTTCTACGCCCTGTCAGGCCACAAGATGTTCGGGCCTACCGGCATTGGCGTGCTCTATGGCCGTGAATCCCTGCTCAGCATCATGCCCCCCTGGCAAGCTGGTGGCGAGATGATCGACCGGGTGAGCTTTGATACCACAACCTTTAACGACCTGCCCTTCAAGTTTGAAGCAGGCACTCCGGCCATTTCCCAGGCGATCGGTTTCGGCGCGGCGCTGGATTACCTCAGCCAGTTCAACTGGGAGGACATTATGGCCCATGAGCACAAGCTGCTGGACCGGGCCCGGGAGCTGAGCCAGGAGATTCCCGGTATACGGGTAATGGGCGACAGCGAAAACAAGGTGGCCCTGTTATCCTTTGTGGTGGAAGGCATTCACCCGAGCGATTTCGGCACCTTGCTCGACCATCAGGGTATTGCGGTGCGCACCGGCCATCACTGCTGCATGCCACTGATGGACCAGCTCGCCATTCCGGGAACCACCCGCGCTTCCTTCGCGTTCTATAATACGCTGGAGGACGTGGAAGCGCTGTTTCGCGCGATCCAGAAAATCCAGAAAATGTTTGTATGAGGGAGATCAAACAGCCCATGACAACTCAGGAGTTTGAACCCACCATCAACATTCGCATGACCGAGTCAGCCATTCAGCATGCCCGCAAGCAACTGGCCGGCAAGTCAGGCGTACAGGGCTTACGCCTGGGAGTCAAAGCCAGTGGCTGCTCGGGCTACAAGTATGTGCTCGACTGGGTCGAAGCCCTCAACGAGGATGACCGTGAATTCAAAATTGCCGAAGGGGTGTCCGTGTTTGTGGACAGCAAAAGCCTCCCCTTCGTGAATGGAACCGAGATCGACTTTGTTAAAGAAGGCCTCAACTCCATGTTCCGGTTCAACAACCCCAACGTTGCCTCCGAATGCGGCTGCGGGGAAAGCTTTTCCATAGCGTAACAGAAGAGATTTATGGCAATTGAACGTGAAGTCGTACTGACGAAACGGGATGTTGAGGCACGCCTGGTTCCGTCCGGTACGCTGATTACCATCCCGGTCGACACCTTTGTCACCATCACGCAAAGCCTGGGGGGCACCTTCACGGTGGCCGTCAACGGCAACCTGGCCCGCGTGGAAGGCAAGGATGCGGATGCCCTGGGCAAGGATACGCTCAAGTTCAACTTTGACGAGGTGAAAGAAGGCGAGGTCAACGAGCACCATGTGTGGGAAGCCCTGCGCGCCGTCTATGACCCGGAGATTCCGGTCAACATCGTGGATCTGGGGCTTGTCTACGATATGAAGATCAGCAAGCGTGACGATAAAAACCACGTCTATGTGCAAATGACCCTCACCGCTCCAGGCTGTGGCATGGGGCCGGTGATCGCCGCCGATGTCAAAAGCAAGGTGGAGCGGGTACCCAATGTTGATGAAGTGGAAGTAGAGCTCACCTTCGACCCGCCCTGGAATAACGACATGCTCTCCGACGAAGCCAAGCTGACCCTGGGAATGCTGTAATCCATGACCGAACCAACCCGCGCCGACTTTTTCGCCAAGAACACTCTGGGTATCACCACCACTCTGACCGACATCCAGGATACCATCAGCTTTCTCGATGACTGGGAAGAGCGTTACAGCTATATCATCGACCTGGGCCGCCAGCTACCGGGCCTGCCCGAGGCCGACAAGGTGGAGGAAAACTACATCCACGGCTGCCAGAGCCAAGTCTGGATCGTGCATCAACTGGACCCGGAAACCGGACGCCTGTTTCTGCTGGTGGATAGCGATGCCATGATCGTGAAGGGACTTGCCGCCATTGTCCTGGTGGCCTACAACGGCAAGACACCTCGGGAAATCCTCGACCTGGATATCGAAGCGGTGTTTGAGGAGCTGGATCTGATACGCCACCTGTCCCCCACCCGGGGCAACGGGCTGCGCTCCATGGTGCGCCGCATCCGCTCTTTAGCGGAGCAGTACTGCTAAACCGAGCTTTTGATCAGGGCCGCCGTTTTCAAGAGCGGCCCTGAAACTGAGATACCACTCCCGAGCATTCTGCCCCCAGCAAAAATTGGGCAGCCTTCCTTAAGCCAGACGCAACCTGCCATAGCGGAACCGGTCCACCAGGATAGCAATCACCAGGGTGGCCACCGTCGGCAACAGCCATCCCAACTGCTGGGACGCAAAAGGCAAGACGTTAAGCCAGGCCGGCGAATCCTCGGCCATCAGCCCGGCCGCCTTCAGTCCGTCCACAACACCAAAGAGCAGCGCCACGACCATCACCGGCCGCATGATATTCTGGGGCCGGGCCCAGCCGTGCAACAGCAAGCCGAGACAGACCAGCACGATTGCCAGGGGATAAAGGCCGACCAGAGCCGGGATGGACACCTGGATCAACCCATCCAGCCCCAGGTTCGACACAAACAGGCTAAAGGCCGAAAAGCTCACCACCCAGACGCCGTGGCTCATGGGGAAGTGACGACTGAAAAACTCACCACACGCACTGATGAGTCCCACGGCGGTGGTCAGACTGGCCAGAATGATAACCAGGCTCAGCAACAGGCGTCCCGCCAGGCCAATCCGAAACT
>JAJUGC010000260.1 GCA_029268325.1 Gammaproteobacteria bacterium
CTTCCTGCTGATGCATGCCATGGGCCCCAACGTGGCGGGAGTGATTGGCTCTGCGGTCGCCGCGGGCGTCATGATCAAGTTCCTTAGCTAACCCGGTTTTTGGCTTGCACGAAGAATGCCCGCTTAGGCGGGCATTTTTTGTTGGGGTGAAAATTCAGCTGCTTTGACCTGGAACATTTTTATTGCAGCGCCAAACCTGCGGATTCTTAAGAAAACGGCTATCATTGATCTATATGTTGAACGGGTTCACATAGGAGGCTTCATTGACCACGTCTTCGGTCTATGTTCGCGATGGCGAACTCATCGTTGGGGTCCAGCAGGCCTTGGCGACCTTGCAAGAAGCCATGGAGAGCGATGAGTGGGATCGGATCAGTGAGCTGAACCAATCCTTGCATGCCGCCATTAGCCAGGCGGTGGAAGGGGTGGCGACAGCAGAGGCCCAGCAGGCCCTGAGGTTACTCCTCGAGCAATGCCAGGCCTTCTATGGAGAGCTAATCCAGCGAGGAACCCAGTATCGTGATGGCCTGACCAAGGAAATCCAGGCTACCAAGCGGGGCGTATCCGCAGCGAACGCATATCTCAAGACCAGTATCGGCTAGGGCAAACTCCCTGACGATCTGGATAGAGGTGGGTTGGCAGTTGTGCTCATGGGGCAGGGCTTGTGACTGATTGGCCTTGTATGAGCTGTGATGACGGGATTCTGTTCTTATTATTGACCAGGAGCTTTGCTCTGAGAAAAGCGTCATTAAATTGACTAAGCCTTGGTTACCGTCTTTACTTCCTCTAGATTCGAAAGGCCACCACCGCCATTCCCTGGAAGTTTCACTGCAATTCGTGAATTCAGTTGGGGCGCAGCAAAACAAGGATTAGAGAGTAGATCACAGGAGCGATGTTTGTTGGCATCGCTTTTTTCTTGTGCGGCTTACTCGCCTATCCGGCCCCGTGAAGAAGAATAGAAGCCGTAAAGGTTAGTAAAAAAATATCATGGTCAGAGAGAATAAAGTGTTACTCGTTTGTGATCACGACAGTCGTCGTCATGATATGCGAGTGATTTTGGAGTTTCTTGGCGAAACTGTGATTGTGAGCAGCTCCAGGGATTGGGAAGTGACATTGAAGGAGTTTGAGCCCGAGGCTGCGGAGGTTCTTGCTGTCATCATTGATCATGAGGTGGCCCAACTGGAACCGTTGCTGGCAGGCCTGCAACAATGGGACGCCGGTGTTCCTGCGCTTTTGATGGGGGATGCTGACCTCAACTCTCTGGATCCGGACTTGCGCAGAATGGTGATCAGCAAGTTTGAGTTTCCGCCCAACTACAACAAGCTTCTGGATAACCTCTATCGGGCCCAGGTCTATCGTGAGCAGTTTGCGGCAAGCCGGGCACGGGGACAGCAGCGGGAGGTGCAGCTTTTCCGGAGCCTGGTGGGCACCAGCCGGGCCATCCAGCGGGTGCGGGAATTGATGGCCCAGGTGGCGGACAAAGAAGTGAGTGTACTGGTTACCGGGGAATCCGGTACCGGTAAGGAAGTAGTCGCCCGGAACCTGCATTACAACTCTGCTCGGCGCAACAAGCCCTTTGTGCCCGTTAACTGTGGGGCGATTCCTGCGGAACTGTTGGAAAGCGAGCTGTTTGGCCATGAAAAGGGCGCCTTTACCGGTGCCATTTCATCCCGGGTCGGCCGTTTTGAGCTGGCAGAGGGCGGTACGCTGTTTCTCGACGAAATCGGGGACATGCCGCTGAATATGCAGGTGAAGATCTTGCGGGTACTGCAAGAGCGCACCTACGAACGGGTGGGCAGTAACAAGACCCTGAAAGCGGATGTGCGCATTATTGCCGCCACCCACAAGAACCTGGAAGAGATGATTGAGAAAGGCGAGTTCCGGGAAGACCTGTACTATCGCCTGAACGTATTTCCCATCGAGATGCCCGCGTTGCGTGAGCGGGCAGAAGACATTCCCTTGCTGATCAACGAGCTGATTGCCCGCATGGAGACGGAAAAGCGGGGCTCCATTCGCTTTAACTCAGCGGCTATCCTGAGCCTGTGCCGCCATGAATGGCACGGTAACGTACGGGAGCTGGCGAACCTGGTGGAGCGCTTGGCGATCATGTATCCCTACGGGGTGATCGGCGTACAGGAGTTGCCTAAAAAGTTTCGTCATGTGGATGACCTGGACGAAAACCTGCCGGTGTTTGATATGGGTGAAACCGCCGAGGAAGCCCTGCAAGGGGGCCTGAATGGGCCGGCCATTCTGCCTCCCAATGGTTTGGACCTCAAGGAGTACCTCAACAACCTGGAGAAGAGCCTGATCCAACAGGCCCTGGACGATGCCGGAGGAGTGGTGGCCCGGGCAGCGGAGCGTCTCCATATCCGGCGCACAACCCTGGTAGAGAAAGTCCGTAAATACGGCCTGAAGAGTGGCTCTGACTGAGTTTCCCGCCATTTGATTGGTAGTGCAGTTGAAAAGCCGTCGGCCTTGTCCGGCGGCTTTTTTGTTGGGGCCTCATTTTGAGGCCACTGGGTTGAGGTTGAAAACGCACCAGATCATTGATTTTCAGGCGCCAAAAAAACGTTGGGAAATTGTCACTTCAGTTTTGGATGTTCGTTGTTGATATTGCAAGTGATTGAAAATAAATAGATAGATTGGTTTGGCAAAGACTTTGCTTAATGGTGGGTAAGCTGCCCAAAGGGCATCACACTGTTAACCCTAACGAAGGGGGAAGAAGCATGAGTTTGCCGAACCTACTGTCCAATGATCGAGGCGATTTCAGCCTACCGGCTGCAGTATCCCGCCGGGCTGCCAATCAGTCTGCGCGTTCGGGCCTGGGCGGAACGGCAGCCATGGGCGCACAAGCCTCCTTCATCCCTTTGAATCCGGCCATTGAACAACTGCAGCAGAGCAATCGCGAGCTGCAGGCCCAGGTGGCGAGGCTGAGTGAGCAGCTGGCCCAGGCCAAAGCATTTGAACGCCAGGAAATCCTGGAAAAGGAACGCCTGGCCCAGCGTCTGTCGACTTTGCTGTCCATCCTGCCGGCGGGGGTTGTAGTGCTGGATGGCCAGGGCCGGATCCAGCAGTGTAATCCCGCAGCCATCGAACTACTTGGCGAGCCCCTGGAAGGGGAGCGTTGGGGAGAAGTGATTCAACGCTGCTTTGCTCCCCGGGCGGATGACGGCCATGAGATTTCCCTTAAGGACGGGCGCAGGGTCAGCATTTCCACCCGTTCCATGGAATCTGAGCCAGGCCAGCTCGTACTGTTGCACGACATGACGGAAACCCGTGCCTTGCAAGCCCAGGTCAGTCGTAATGAGCGGTTGTCCGCCATGGGACGGATGGTTGCCTCCCTTGCCCACCAAGTCCGGACGCCCCTGTCCGCTGCCATGCTCTACGGTGGGCACCTGTCCAACCCGGACCTGTCGCCAGAGCTGCGAGTGAAATGCGCAGAAAAACTGATGTCCAGACTGGTTCACCTGGATCAACAGGTGCGGGACATGCTGATCTTCGCCCGCGGCGAAACCCGTCTGGCAGAAAAAATGCGGGTAGGGGAGCTGATCGCACAGTTTCAAAATGCGGCAGAAGCCGGTTTAAGCCGGGCAGGCGCCCAGTGCCAGTGGCAGGTCGAGACCACAGAGGCTGAAGTCCTGTGCAACAAGGAAGCCCTTGTTGGCGTGCTTCTGAACCTGTTGCACAACAGCCTCGAGGCTTCCTCAGGAACGCCGCGGCTGAAAGTGACGGTGGCCCATGTGCAGCCCGCATCGGTACAGATCGAGATCGCAGACCAGGGTGTCGGGTTTTCGCCGGAAGACCAGGCCCGGATGATGGAAGCCTTCTATACCACCAAAGCCCAGGGTACCGGCTTGGGGCTTGCGGTCGTGCAGGCGGTGGTCAAGGCCCACCACGGCAGCTTCTCCTTGCAGTCTGAGGGGGTTGGCCGGGGTGCACGGGCACGGATCACCTTGCCCTTGTTCACCTCAGAGGCAGCAAGTCGTGCCTAACTCGCGGGTCGAGTGGAAACAACACGCTCTTGATCAGGCTCGGGGGGAGTGATGGCGCTGTCGGCGCGATCGGGTCCGGCTGCTTCTGTGGCGGTGCGGGACAATGGTGTCCCAGCAGGGCGGGGGCGGAAAAATAGTAAATATGTGTTC
>JAJUGC010000261.1 GCA_029268325.1 Gammaproteobacteria bacterium
CAGGCTGTACTCCTTCAGGGCGTTGACGCCGCCTGATGCATAAACCGCCACAGCACAGAGCAGACGGCGCAGCTGATCATGACTGGACTCGTCAAAGCTGGCATAGGCGCCCCTAGTCAGGCGGGCCATCTTCCGGAACACAGTTTCAACCTCCCGATCCCGCCCTTCCTGAAAGAGAAACAGGGGAACCCCCAAAATCGCCAGTTTACCGGCCAAGTCATACAGCCCCTGGGGAGATTCCTCCACCGCGTCGCCCACAAAGACCAGGGCCTGGATCTTCTGTCGGGCGTGCTCGGCCAGGGCATGGCTCAATACCCGCCCGATCTGGGTCAGGCCGGCCCGACACCGGAGGTCTCCCATCCGGTGGGCCAACGCCCGGGTATCGCCAGTCCAGGGCTGGGCCCGAAACTCCTGATTACCCCGATAGTAGCATAGCTGGATCTGCAGCCTGCCCACTTTCCCCGCTTCTTCGAACATCCGCGCCTGGATCTGGCTGGCCCGATCCCACAGCTGCTCCCGACTGGCGGTAGCGTCGAGCGCAAAAATGAGCCGTCCATCCGTTCGGCTGTGGGCCGGCAGGCTCGCCGCCTTGTGCAGGAAAGCGGTAATCTCCCGTTGGCTGGACCGAGCCGGAAGCTTGTCATCGGACATGGCGCCACCTCTTGCCTGGTAACTCTGGCTTGGTAATTAGTAAATTGTCCCGATGAGCCGCACAAGCTGCTCCTTGCGGCCATCCCATCGATCGCAAGTCCCTTACCGAATAAAGCCACTATAAAGCGGGATTATTCAGGCTACAACGCCGGTCACACTCCCATAGTTCTGGGTCGACAGACGGGCTTCGCAGCGGTAACCTGCTTCACTCACAATTGCTCCACCCTCTGCAAAAGAGCCCATGGCCATGGAACTCAACCTTCAACATATTGCCGACTTTACCCTGCAACTGGCGCAACAGGCGGGTGAGCTTATCCGCACCGAGCGTCAGCAGGCCAGCTTCGAACACAACTACAAAAGCGGTCATGAATTAGTGACCAGCACCGATCTCAAGGCCGACCAACTGATCCGCTCTGCCATTGAGCAGGCGTTTCCGGACCATTCCATTTTGTCGGAAGAGTCCTCTCCCCAGCTGCAGGATGCCGCCAGCCTGCGCAAGCCCCTCTGGATCATCGACCCCATCGACGGCACCGTCAATTTTGCCCATGACCACTATCAGGTAGCGGTGTCCATCGCCTTTGCCGTGAATGGCGAGGTCCAGGTGGGCGTGGTGCACTGCCCATTCCTGAACGAGACCTTTCATGCCATACGGGGCCAGCACAGCCGTCTCAATGGCAAGGAGATCCGGGTCAGTGGTCTGGAGGATTTCCGCAAGGGCCTGTTCGCCACCGGCTTTCCCTATCGCAAGGACGAGCTGCCCGTGCTAATCAAGCGGTTACAGGCGGTGATCCGCGAAGGCCAGGACATTCGCCGTATCGGCTCTGCCGCGGTCGACATCTGTTGGGTGGCGATGGGGCGCCTGGATGGCTACTACGAAAGCCTGAGCCCCTGGGACTTTGCCGCGGCGCTGCTGATCGCCCGGGAAGCCGGCGCACGCTGTGGCCACTTGAACCCTCCGCCTGAGGATATTCCGGCGGAGCTTTTCGGACGGGATATTCTGGTTACGACACCAGCCTTGTACGATAAACTCCACAGCCTCTTGCAGGAAGCCGACACCTCGACCAAGCAGTCCGGCTAGGCCAAGCATCAGATCTGTGAAGAAAACCCCATGTGCCCTCGCCAAGGGTTCGTAACACCTCGCCAGGTACACCCCCACCCCAATCCGCACAGTTGGGGTGGTCGCTCCCCGACCACTTCAGGGAGGACACGAGGGTGAGGAAATCAGTCTGAATCACACAGGCTGTCACCACTTCTCGAGAACGCTACCGCCTCTAGATGACAACGGCATCTGCCAATAACTGTTCCGATAAAAAGGCCCAATGCTCCTTCCAGTACTGCAAAGGGGAGATGCTGAAGTCACTGCGGACAAAAACATGGATCCGCCCCTCCAAAACCGACAATAACAGGTGGGTCACCGCTGGAACCGACATGGGGTAGTTCAGGCCCTCCTTACGCTCCCCCTCCTGCAGAATCCGCACAAGACAGGCTTCGTATTGGGTAAAGAACTGGCCGATCCGACGTCGTAAACGCTCGGTTTCCCCGGCCAAGGCCTCACCGGTAAGAATCCGGCACATGCCCGGGTTCTTCTGGGCGAACTCCAAAGTCTGACGCATCACCCGTTCCAGTTTCTCCACGGCATAGCCCTTGTCCTCTGCAACCCGTTGCCCACGCGTCAGTACACTTTCCTCGATCTGTTCGATCAGCCCTTCCAGAATCTTGCCCTTGCTCGGAAAATGCCGATAGAGGGCAGCCTCGGAGACTCCAACAGCGACAGCAAGCTTGGCGGTGGTGATCCGTTCTCCCGGTTCCTTCTCCAACATCTGGGCAAGCGCCTGGAGAATTTTTTCACGGCGGTTGTTTCGATCTCGTTTCATGTTGAAGTTCAGTGTCTCTGTGGTGAGTTAAGAATCAGTCACTAGGTGACGCTTCTCTTCGTTTTAGTGTTCTTGGAACATTTTTTATAGGTAGGAGAAGAAAAATGGTGCAGCCGGCGACCCGGCCACACCCATTTTGGACAGTGATTTGAAGGATCTATAAGAAAAAACAGGCGCTAGAAACTAGAAGAAAGTGCCTGTCAGGGGGGAAGAGGCACTGGCGTAGAGTTTCCGCGGCATCCGCCCCGCCAGATAGGCCTCCCGCCCGCTCTCAATGGCCAGCCGCATGGCCCGCGCCATCCGGATCGGGTCCTGGGCCTGGGCAATGGCGGTGTTCATCAGCACCCCATCACAGCCCAGCTCCATGGCGATGGTTGCGTCCGAGGCGGTTCCCACGCCGGCATCCACCAACACCGGCACCTTGGCATTTTCCAGGATAATCATGATGTTGTAGGGGTTGCGGATACCCAGGCCCGAGCCGATCGGGGCGCCCAGCGGCATCACAGCAACACAGCCCATCTCTTCCAGGCGCTGGGCAATCAGTGGATCATCACTGGTGTACACCATCACCTTGAAGCCTTCCTTGACCAGCTCTTCGGCAGCAGCCAGAGTTTCGGTGATATTGGGATACAGGGTTTTGTGGTCACCCAGCACTTCCAGCTTCACCAGATCGTGGCCATCGAGCAGTTCCCGGGCCAGCTTGCAGGTACGTACCGCATCCTTCGCAGTGTAGCAGCCGGCCGTGTTGGGCAAAATGGTGTAACGGTCCGGCGGCAGCACATCCAGCAGATTCGGTTCATCAGGGTTTTGCCCCAGGTTGGTACGGCGTACCGCAACCGTCACAATTTCCGCGCCGCTGGCCTCGATAGCCTGTTGGGTTTCAGTGAAGTCCTTGTATTTTCCGGTGCCTACCAGCAAACGCGACTGGAAGGTGCGCCCCGCAATGGTCAAAGGCTTGTCTTGTACAGAATTGCTCATAATCTTGGCCCTATGGCTGAATATCGGAAAAGACGCCGCGTAGCTTACGGCCACCCGGCCAAGCCCGTGCCTCAGGCGAGACCGGACATCTGGCCGGGTGAGACAGGCTTTGTAGTGCAGTCCTTGGCGGGTCATTCCGTCTGTTTGAACGGAACGGCCTGGATTGAATGGGAGACAGTCTGACAGCGGAATGGTTCCGGCCTAACCGCCTCCAATGGCGTGAACAATCTCCACCCGGTCCCCGGCTTGCAACTGATAATCAGGATGCTGGCTGCGGGGAACGATTTCCAGATTCACTTCCACAGCGATACGCTTACCAGCCAGCTGCAACCGCTCGATCAGATCCTGCAGGGTAGAACGTTGGGGAACCTGCATAACTTCGCCATTTACAGCAACTTGTATCACTCTTTCACCCTCTCTGGATTCACTCATGGGCAGGCAGAGATAGCAGCTACAGGGCGAAACGTTCGTGACGCCGCCAGATCGCCAGTCCCAGGAAGAACCAGCCGATCAGAAAGGAGACTCCTCCCAAGGGTGTGATAGCCCCCAGCCAGCGTATCTCCGTCACTGCCAGGAGGTACAGGCTACCGCTAAACAGCAGGATTCCGCAAGCCAGGAAGCGGCAGCTCCAGCG
>JAJUGC010000262.1 GCA_029268325.1 Gammaproteobacteria bacterium
CATGGGGAATTACGGAAAGCAGGTGAGGTAAGGGTATGTCAGATGTGTACGAAGAGGTCCAGGAAAAGCGCCAGGCTCAGGCTCAGGAACATCAGCCCGGACAGGAACACTCGATGATTCCCGAGCCCATTGTGATACGCCCAAGTTATCGGGGCAGCGGCAAATTGCAGGATCAAGTTGCTCTCATTACAGGGGGCGACTCCGGAATTGGTCGGGCGGTTGCTGTCCACTTTGCCCGTGAAGGAGCTGATGTGGCCATCCTTTATTTGGATGAAAATAAGGATGCCAACGATACCAAGCGAATGGTGGAACAAGAAGGGCGGGATTGTTTGATGATCCGGGCTGATGTCAGGTTACCGAACCAATGCCAAAGAGCCGTCGAAGATGTGATTCGCCATTATGGCAAGCTGGACGTCCTGGTGAACAATGCGGCGGAGCAGCATCTCAAGGAGCAACTGGAAGAGATCTCACCGGAACAACTGGAAAATACATTTCGGACCAATATCTTCGGCTACTTTTTCATGACCCAGGCGGCGCTGTCTCACATGAAAGAAGGGACAGCGATCATCAACACCGGCTCGGTGACCGGATTTCGCGGAAGTGCCCACCTTATTGATTACGCCTCCACCAAGGGGGCTATAGAAGCCTTCACCTTTTCCCTGGCTTCAAACCTGGCCCAGCGCAAAATCCGGGTTAATGGGGTTGCTCCGGGCCCAATCTGGACGCCGTTGATTCCTGCAAGCTTTCCAGCGGATGCAATTCCGGAATTCGGCTCAGGAACCTTGATGGGGCGAGCCGGGCAACCAGCTGAAGTGGCGCCGGCATATGTATTCCTGGCTTCTGAAGACGCATCCTACATGACTGGACAATTTATCCATATCAACGGAGGGGGCTTTATAGCGGCGTGATAGCAAGACCCTATTTCACCCAAGGGTACTCGTGATGCTCAACAGAAAGCTGGTGAACTAACCAACAGGCTGGCCGCAGGAGCTTACTTCGTTAGTGAGTTAGGAGGAAAACCCATGGCCCGAAGAGACAATCGAGACGAACCTAGAGAGCGGGGCGACCGTTGGACCGAGCGGCTTGCCCAGTGGCGAGAGGGACGAAATGCTCAGTACCAGTCTCAGGGCTGGGCGCCGGATCGGGAGAGGGATAGCTCTTTGGGAGAATACTATCCTGCCGATGAGTTTTACGAATATCCGGAAGGTAGCTTTCAGGAAAGGGACCTGACTGGTGGTGGCCAACCTCGCTCGTTGGCCGATGATCGTGAACGAGGCTATCAGGCATATAGAGAGGCTCCAGGGGATTATGACAGGGAAGGGCGAGACTGGCGTTCTGATCGGCGGACTGAGCAGAATACACCTTACCGTGCCCGATCGCAGGAGGCGCAAGGTCAGTATTATGATCCTGGCTATGGCTCCGGTGACTGGCATAGTGAAGAGTTTCGGGGTGCCCCTTATGAGTCCTCACGGGCCTTTTATGGAGCAGGTGCCCAGGGTCGAAGGAGTCATCATCGAGGGTATGAGGCTTACCGGGACTGGCACACGGGAGGCAGGGAACAGTCCACCGTGAATTATCGGGGGCGAGGCCCCAAAGGGTACCAACGATCTGATGAGCGAATCCTTGAAGATATCTGTGAGCGCCTGACTGAAGACCCTTTTATTGATGCTAGCGATATTCACATTGAAGTCGTGGGGGGCAGGGTGACGCTGGAGGGACAGGTCTATAATCGGGCGATGAAGCACCGGGCAGAAGACCTCGTAGCGGACTGTACGGGCGTCAAAGATATCGACAACCGGCTCAGGTTGCAGAACAACCTGGGCACTAGCAACCGGACGACCATGACCGAATCCAATAATACCAAACTGGAGAGTTCCAGTGAGGAAGGGTGAGCAAGAGGCCTGGTTTGGAAGTTAAAAGCCTGACGGAAGAATTGGCTCGGGTTGATTTACTTGGAGCCAATTCCTTATCCGTCGTGCAAACCCCTTGTCCATTGTTCTGTTAAATCGATACAAGTGAAACTGCCCAATAAATAACGCCCGCAGAACGGGTTACCGGACACTTCCTTTGCGGAATAGATTGACGATGGCCAAGAGTACCACAGCCCCAAGGAAAGCGATTCCTAACGCGGCCAGGCTAAAGTTGCCTCGGCTCATTGAGTCCACGCCGAATATAGGCGATAGCAGCATACCGCCAAGCATAGCACCCACTATGCCCACGATAATGTTCAGTAAGATGCCTTGTTGGGCATTGGTCCGCATGACGATGCTGGCCAGCCAGCCAATCACGCCACCGAGCACTAGCCAAATAATAAAATTGATCATCGTGACTCTCCCTTAGCCTATTTCCACAAGGTCGAAAAAGAGCGCTGAATCAGCTCTGATGATCACACGCTCCCGTACTGCAACGCAGCAATTGATGTGCCATCAAAAAGACACTCAAAAACAACGCCTTACAAAATTGCCTGGGAACTAGCCCTGTAAAGATTACAAAACAGAGAATCAATTCCTACTATAGCAACATATACCATCATCCTAAGAGGCGGGCCAAAGTTGCTTTGCTGTTAGTTCCTGTGATGAAATGACACAAACGTGATGGTATATATCGTGCAGGGTGTTATGGCTGGTCAGATTGATATCCCAGGAAAACTAAGAGAGCAGATGGAGCGTTTGGAATCGGAAATCCAGTCTCTCCAGGAGCTCCTATCCCAAGCCCCAATACGGCAAGTCAGGGTTTTCCAGCTGCCCCGCACCAAAAGTGGGGAAGAACACGAGCCCTACGAGAAATTGACCTCTGAACCCTTCGAGTCAGACCCAGGGCTAGCCATGGGCGTTCGCGCTTTTTCTGAATTCTACGGGCGGTTTGGGGAAAGCACCAAGGCAGTTTTTCGATTGCCCGGAGTAATTGCCTTGGAAGCCGATCCTGGCGAGGCAATTGCTGCTTGTGTAGAAAGCATCAACCAGCTAAAGCAGGAATTTGCCCAAACGGTGCAACTGATTGAAGACCGTAACGCCCGTTTTGAGATCGTTCACCGGCTATTTCCCATGTTGATTACCTTACAGGCCACCCGGCAAATTCAGTACTACAACGAGGAAATGCGTTCAGTTACCTTCACTTGGGGCAGGAAATCTTCCATTCGGGTCGTCACCCGGGAGGAACTATTGGAGAACTTGAGGAACCTCCAACACCAGAAACCTATTGCCTTTGAGCCTGAGCGTTGGGAAGAGGCTATCAATGAGGATATGATCAAGCTGCTGGCGCTACCCAAGGATACAGAGCTGCGCTACCGGCGAGACCTAAAGGTTCGGCCCATGGCCAACTTGTTGCTGGCGGATGGTACCAAAAAATTACGGGAGGCCAATCTGCCCATCATTATTGCCAACCCCGCTGAGAACTTCAGAATCGGCATACTGCCTAACTTTGACGCCAGCGTGAAACCCAAGCGGGGACGGAAGAATCCCCAGCGGCTTACGGAGGAGGAGCGGTTTTTGACTTGCCTGCCTGTCTATCGCGCCAAAGAAGCCTAAGACCTGGACCCATAAGCTCCGCGACTTAAACCGGGAAGGTTTATAAATAGGCGGCCAGCTCTGCGGTTCTTCGGGCATAGCCCCATTCGTTATCATACCAAGCAAGTACCTTGGCCAAGTGATTCCCCAAGACCATGGTGGAACTCAAATCTACAATGGAGCTGTAATTACTTCCGATAATGTCCGAAGAAACGAGCTCCTCATCGGATGCCAACAGGATGTCCTGATAGGGAGGGGCGGCCGCTGCCTCTTGCAGGGCCTGGTTGATCCGTTCCACTGAAATCTCTTTCTTCGTTTGAACCACAAAATCCACGACCGAGCCGGTCGCAACCGGCACCCGCATCGCCATTCCGTCCAGCTTCCCTTTTAGCTCGGGTAACACCTCGCCGGTTGCTTTTGCTGCACCTGTGCTGGTGGGAATAATGTTTAACAGTGCGGAACGCCCGCGCCGCCATTTCTTGCTGGCTCCATCCACAACCTTTTGTGAAGCAGTGACAGCATGGATGGTATTCAACAGGCCATATTCAATCTCAAAAGTATCATTGAGGATCTTGGCAATAGGGGCCAAGCAGTTGGTGGTGCAGGAGGCATTGGAAATAATTTGG
>JAJUGC010000263.1 GCA_029268325.1 Gammaproteobacteria bacterium
AGCCACACCAGGTCGAACATGTCCACCTCGAAGATGCTCAGGCCCGCCTCGAAATAGACGATCAGCAACCCCTTGATCAGGGAAGACATGCCGGTACCCCGGGACCCCCACAGCAGCGCATAATTGGCCGGCTTGCCTTGCAGAAATCGTTCAGTGTTGCGCACCAGTGCTTCTTTCTGGCGGTCGATTCCGTGCAGATCCGCCAATCGGATCGGATCGATCTCAAAGACCGGCCGCAGTAGCTGGCGATGTTGACGCCAAATAGCTGCCGGTGTCACGGACCAATCAATCTGGCTGCTGTTCATGATTTATCCCCACAACTGTTTTACTGATACAACCAATTCGTTCGTCGCACTGGAGAGCTTTGCCCAAGTATTGGGGCTGGCGCGGTCTAACTTCGTCAGGGCTGGCACAGGTCTGCCCCAGGGTTCCACGCAGTAGATGCCTATTCCCGGCTTTGCCCCCAGCGCGGCAGGAGTTCCTGCTCGATCCCCAACTGGTTGAGAATGCGAGCCACAAGAAAATCGACCATGTCGTTGACGGTTTGCGGACGGTGATAGAAACCCGGGCTGGCCGGCAGAATCACCGCTCCCATCTGGCTGAGTTTCAGCATGTTCTCCAGATGGATGCTGGAATAGGGAGCCTCCCGGGGCACCAGAATCAACTTGCGCCGTTCTTTCAGCGCCACGTCGGCCGCCCGCTCAATCAGGTTATTGCTGGCCCCGCAGGCGATGGCCGACAAGGTACCGGTACTGCAAGGACAGACCACCATGCTGCTGGGGGCTCCAGAGCCGGAGGCCGGCGGCGACATCCAGTCTTCCTTGCCGAAAACTTTCAGTTGGCCCTCTGCCGCCTGATAGTGGCTGGTAAGAAAGTCTTCCAGCTGTGCAGCCTGGCCGGGCAGTTTCAGATTGGTTTCGGTAGCGATGACCACATGGGCGGCCTTGGAAACCATCAAATAAACCTGATGCCCACCGGCCAGCAGTACTTCCAGCAGCCGCAGTCCATACTGGGCTCCCGAGGCGCCGGTGATCGCCAGGGTCACCCGTTGGCGGCCAGGCTGCCGCTGGTTGTCAGTCACGAAGCTGTCCCCACTTTTGTTCGATCGCAGCAGCCAGCTTCTGGTGAATGCCACCGAAGCCGCCGTTACTCATAATGACTACCTGGGTATTGGGCCGGATCTTCTGCAGGGCCAGCTCGATGATCTCTTCCACCGAATCCCGCACCTGATGTTTGCCGCCCACCTCACGCACCTGGTCCGCCAGCCATTGGAAGCGGCCCATATTGGACCAGATCACCTCGTCGGCAATCTCGGCAGAGGCCAGCAGACTGTCCTTGTGCACCCCCATTTTCATGGTATTGGAGCGCGGTTCAATAATGGCCAGAATAGGCGTGGAGCCAATTTGCTGGCGCAGGCCATCCAAGGTGGTGGTAATGGCCGTGGGATGGTGGGCAAAGTCGTCGTAAATCGTCAGCTCACCAATGGTCGCAATGGGCTCCATCCGCCGCTTGATGCCCCCGAAACTGGACAGGGCCGCTACCGCATCCTCTGGCCGCACCCCCACATGGCGGGCCGCAATCAGCGCCGCCAGTGCATTGCTGACGTTATGCTGCCCCGTCATCCGCCACTGGACACGCCCCACTGCCTTGCCCTGATACATCACCTCGAACTCGGAACCATCGGGCTGGATCAACTGGGCCGTCCACTCCCCCCCTTCCCCAAAGCCCTGACGGGAAGTCCAGCAACCCTGGGCCAGGGTTTCCTCAATCGCCGGCACGCCGGCAGGCGTAATAATCAGCCCACTGGCGGGCACCATGCGCACCAGGTGATGAAACTGACGTTGGATGTCGGCAAGACTTGCGAAAATATCCGCGTGGTCGAATTCCAGATTGTTAATGATCAGGGTGCGGGGACGGTAATGCACGAACTTGGAGCGCTTGTCGAAAAAAGCGCTGTCGTACTCGTCTGCTTCGATCACGAAAAACGGCGTCTCTCCCAGCCGGGCGGAAACGGGAAAGCCCTGGGGCACGCCCCCGATCAGAAAGCCCGGCGCCATGCCCGCCTGTTCCAGTATCCAGGCCAGCATGGTGGTGGTCGTGGTCTTGCCATGGGTGCCGGACACCGCCATCACCCAGCGGCCCTGCAAGACGTGATCCGCCAGCCACTGGGGGCCGGAGGTGTAGGGAATCCCCTCGTCCAGCACATACTCCACCGCCGGGTTCCCCCGGGACATGGCATTGCCGATGACGACCATATCCGGGCGTGGATTCAGGTGGGCGGGATCATAGCCTTCCTTCACCTCAATGCCCTGCTGTTCCAGCTGAGTGCTCATGGGTGGATACACGTTCTGGTCGGATCCCGTTACCTTATGTCCCAATTGGCGGGCGAGAATCGCCAAGCTTCCCATGAAGGTACCGCAGATCCCTAGAATATGAATATGCATGCTATGACCTGGTTACTGTTGCTTAGTAAAAGGCGGCTTTATAACTAATAAGCTGTCATTATTCATGAGCGGCCAAACACTTGCCAGAACATATCTCAAAATACCTTGGCACCCTCCGGCAGCAGGTTTCATCGGGCCAAACCGCGCCGCGTTCCATTGAAATATGCCCTAGTCTGCGCAAAACGCCATGAAAAAAACATAATCTTCGCGTATGATGCGCGCCATTTATTGTTTGAGTTAAGAGGCTCTTCGGTTATGGCAAAAAGAAATGCGTTTTATGCCCAATCCGGTGGCGTTACCGCGGTTATCAATGCAAGCGCTTGCGGTGTCCTGGAAACCGCACGAGCGCATAGTGACAAGATAGGAAAAGTATTCGCGGGTCGCAACGGTATCATCGGCGCCCTGCGGGAAGAACTGATCGACACCAGCCTGGAAAGCGAGGCAGACATCGCTGCCCTGCGTCATACACCTAGCGGCGCTTTCGGCTCCTGCCGCTATAAACTGAAAAGCTTCGAAGCCAACCAAGTTGAGTATGAGCGTCTGATCGAAGTCTTCAAGGCCCATGACATTGGCTATTTCTTCTACAACGGCGGTGGCGACTCAGCGGATACCTGCCTGAAAGTTTCCCAATTGTCCGAAAAGATGGGCTACCCCATCCAGGCTATCCATATTCCCAAAACGGTGGACAACGACCTGCCCATTACCGATACCTGCCCCGGTTTCGGCTCCGTGGCCAAGTATGTGGCGGTGTCCATCAAGGAAGCCAGTCTCGACATCCAATCCATGTGCGAGTCCTCCACCAAGGTCTTCATCCTGGAAGTGATGGGCCGTCATGCCGGCTGGATTGCCGCGGCTGCAGGTCTGGCCCAGCAACAGGCCGGTGATCCGCCCCAGGTGATCGTATTCCCGGAAGTACCTTT
Source organism: Gammaproteobacteria bacterium (assembly GCA_029268325.1). Lineage (GTDB taxonomy): Bacteria > Pseudomonadota > Gammaproteobacteria > Pseudomonadales > Oleiphilaceae > JAEZAA01. The sequence goes on from JAJUGC010000263.1 coordinate 3,365, forward strand.
CGATCAGGACGCTTTCCTGAAGCGTGTCGACGAAGTCGTCAAGCGGGATGGCTTCTGCTCCATCGTCGTCTCCGAAGGCGCCCAGTTTGCTGATGGCACCTTCCTGGCCGATGCGGGCACCAAGGATGCCTTTGGTCACGTACAACTGGGTGGTGTAGCCCCCATGCTGGCCAACCTGATCCGCCAGCAACTGGGCTACAAGTACCACTGGGCAGTGGCTGACTACCTGCAGCGGGCCGCTCGCCATATCGCTTCCGCCAACGACGTGGAACAGGCTTATGCCGTGGGCAAGGCCGCGGTCGAAATGGCCCTGGCTGGCAAGAACTCGGTCATGCCGACGATTGTCCGCGAATCCGACAGCCCCTACCGCTGGAGCATTGGCGAGGCCCCTCTGGAAAATGTCGCCAACGTGGAAAAGATGATGCCCAGCGACTTTATCAGCGAAGACGGCTTCGGTATCACCGAGCAGGCGCGCCGCTATCTGGAGCCCCTGATCCAGGGCGAAGACTACCCTCCCTACGAGAACGGTATTCCTCGCTATGTGAAGCTGAAAAACCAGCTGGTAGAGAAAAAGCTGCCGCCGATGCAGAAGGGCTAAGGCGAGCTTCTTACTTTCGCGGTAATTCATGCCCCTCTCGGACGACTGTGCTGACAGAGGGGCAAGGGAGAGGGCGAAAACGCATACTGTGTTTTCTAGGCGGCTTCGCCGCCACCCCTCAGACTAGGCGTCCCCCCCTTCCCTCTCCCACAAGGGGAGA
>JAJUGC010000264.1 GCA_029268325.1 Gammaproteobacteria bacterium
CTCAGTCGGGGTGACGCCATCTTCTTTCAGATGGCCGGGTTTGCCGGCTTCGCCGGGCAAACAAAAAAAGAGGAGCCAAGGCCCCTCTTTTTACACAGTCCTATTTCATTATTAGGACAGCGGACATCCAGAAGGAGCATAAGTTGATTTAAAGTTAGTTGCATTGCCTTTAGCAATACCGCAGCTCCAAACTCCATCCTTATTGCGGGTCCAAGTGACAACAGCACCAGAAATATTGTTTGCTGCATTACCACCCAGAGTTGCCTGAAGCGTCAGCTCTCCGTTGGAAAAGTCGACATCAAATCCATTATTAGCATCCAGCAAATCTGAACGGTCAGAGTCATACCCCACGTAAGCATCATCGCCCGCAGTAGCATTCGGAGTCACTCCACGCATCAGCAAATCTTCGGCCTGAGTTTTCACAGCAGAAATTTCTCCAACGACACGAGCCACTTGGGAGCGCGCCACATAATCCTGATACTGCGGAATCGCCACAGCCGCCAGAATACCGATGATCGCGACCACGATCATCAACTCAATCAAGGTAAAACCTTTTTGTACGTTCTTCATATTTACTTCTCCAGTCGTATTGAACTGCTCTCGGCGCTCCGTTTCCTCAACATCGCCGCCTTGCATTGAGTAAAGCAGAAGCTGTGCCAAATGCAAAAAAATGTTATAGCATGTTGAAAACAAAGGCCTAGAAGGCAGTGGCGCGCCATTCTAGGCGATTGAGAAAGGCGAAACCACTAGCGCCAGCCGACCAAAACTGACGCGGTGCGTCACATCGAGAACAGGGTCACACCGGATAAAGGGTGAAACTTTCGAAACCGGGGAATCGGTTCTACACTCATTGCTAACCTATTCCCTCTATTGGCGCTTTTAGAGAAGTATTGTTGAGCTATGGCTGAAGCCCCTCGTATCGTGTTATCCGGTTTGGCACGCCGTTTTGTGCAGGACCAACTGCTGGAAGAAGCCGTTGCACGGGACGCCCACTCCCAGGCAACAAAGAACGGCATCCCTCTTATTACCTTCCTGGTACAGAACAAACTGGCCGATGCCAAAGCGCTGGCCCAGTCCGCCGCCAGCGAGTTCGGTGTACCGGTGCTGGATCTGTCCAGCATGCAGCTGGACAACCTGCCCGAGAAAGCAGTCGACGAAAAGCTGATCCGCAAACACAGTGTGCTCCCTCTTTATAAGCGGGGTAATCGGCTGTTCGTGGCAATGTCCGACCCCACCAATATTTCCGCCTTAGATGAAGTAAAGTTTGCCACTGGCCTGAGCGTGGAAGCAGTACTAGTGGAGGACAACAAGCTCCGGGAAGCCATTGAGAAGTATCTCAATACGTTAGAGCAACCATTGGGCGACATGGATGACGGTGATCTGGCCGATATCGATATCGAAAGCGGTGACGAAGACAAGAACGACAGTGCCAGCACGACACCAGAGCAGGACGATGCCCCCATCGTCAAATACATCAACAAGATGCTTCTGGATGCCATCCGCACCGGCGCTTCCGATATTCACTTCGAGCCCTATGAGAAGACCTATCGGGTTCGCTACCGTACCGACGGTATTCTCCATGAAGTCTCCAAGCCATCCATTAAGCTGGCGCCTCGCCTTGCTGCGCGCCTGAAGGTCATGGCCCAGTTAGACATCTCCGAGCGGCGGATCCCTCAGGATGGCCGGATTAAAATGAAACTGTCCAAGACTAAGGCCATCGACTTCCGGGTCAACACCCTGCCCACCTTGTGGGGTGAAAAAATCGTGCTGCGGATTCTTGACCCCAGCAGCGCCAAACTGGGCATTGATGTCCTGGGCTATGAAGAAGATCAAAAAGAGCTGTACCTCAAGGCCCTGGCCCAGCCCCAGGGGATGATCCTGGTAACCGGCCCCACGGGGAGCGGTAAGACCGTTTCCCTGTATACAGGCCTGAACATTCTCAACACGCCGGAGCGCAACATTTCCACGGCAGAAGACCCGGTGGAGATCAACCTGGAAGGCATCAACCAGGTCAACGTGAATCCCAAAGTGGGCCTGGACTTCTCCGCCGCCCTGCGCTCGTTTCTGCGCCAGGACCCGGATGTCGTGATGGTTGGTGAGATTCGGGACCTGGACACCGCCTCCATTGCCATTAAGGCCGCCCAAACGGGACACTTGGTGCTTTCCACCCTGCACACCAACAGCGCGCCGGAAACCCTGACCCGTTTGCGCAATATGGGAGTTCCCTCCTTTAACATTGCCACATCCGTGAGCCTGATTATTGCTCAGCGCCTGGCCCGGCGCCTGTGCAGTTGCAAACAGCCCCATGATGTGCCCAAGGAGGTGCTCCTTGAGGAGGGCTTCACAGAAGAACAAATCGCTACAGGCTTTACCTTGTACAAGCCCGTGGGCTGCGATAAATGCAAGGGGGGGTACAAGGGGCGTGTGGGCGTCTATGAGGTGGTACGCATCACCCCGAAGATGGCCCAACTGATCATGTCAGACGCCACCTCCATCGAGCTGGCACAAGCCGCTCAGGAAGAGGGATTCAACAACCTACGCCAGTCTGCCCTGCTCAAGGCAATTCAGGGCGTGACCAGTCTTGAAGAAGTGAACCGAGTCACCAAGGACTAATCCATGGCCGAGAAAGCATCCAAACTCATCACCTTCATTTGGGAAGGTACTGATCGCAAGGGCAACAAGACCAAGGGCGAGCTGAGCAGCGAAAACATCGTGTTGGCCAAGGCCCAGTTGCGCAAGCAAGGCATTGTGCCGTCCAAGGTCAAGCGCAAGCCGACCTCCCTGCTCGGCCCTCGCAAGAAAAAGATTACCCCCTTTGATATCGCGGTGTTTACCCGCCAGCTGGCCACTATGATGAAAGCCGGTGTGCCGCTGATCCAGGGCTTCGACATTGTGGCCGAGGGTGCCGAAAACCCCAGCCTGCGGGAGCTGATCCTTGATATCCGCAATGACGTGGCCGCAGGTAATAGCTTTTCTGCAGCTCTGCGGAATCACCCCCGCCACTTCGACGACCTGTTCTGCAACCTGGTGGACTCCGGTGAGAAATCCGGCGCTCTGGAAACCATGTTAGACCGGGTTGCCGGTTACATGGAAAAAACTGAGACCTTAAAGAAGAAAGTCAAGAAGGCCATGACCTACCCCATCGCCGTACTGGTGGTGGCGGTTATCGTGACTGCAATTCTCTTGATCAAGGTAGTTCCCCAGTTTGAGAGCCTGTTTAGCGGGTTCGGCGCAGATCTCCCCGCCTTTACCCAACTGGTTATCCGTCTCTCAGAATGGCTCCAGGCGTGGTGGTTTGCGGTGTTGATTGGTATTGCCGGAACAATCCTGCTGTTTAAGGAAGCCAATCATCGCTTCCAGGCCTTTTCAGATTTTGTTGACCGCACAGTACTTAAGATCCCGGTGATGGGAGATATCCTGCACAAATCAGCCATTGCCCGCTTTGCCCGCGTTCTGTCCACCACCTTTGCCGCGGGTGTGCCGTTGGTGGATGCCCTGGACTCCGTGGCTGGCGCCACCGGTAACGTGGTCTATCGGGATGCGGTTCTGAAGATTAAGGATGAAGTGGCCACGGGGATCCAGCTGCAGTTTTCCATGAAGTCTTCCGGAGTCTTCCCCACCATGGCCGTGCAGTTGGTATCCATTGGTGAAGAGTCCGGTGCCTTGGACACCATGCTGGAAAAAGTCGCCACTCACTTTGAGGAAGAAGTGGATAACGCCGTAGATAACCTGACTGCTTTAATGGAGCCCATGATTATGGCGGTGCTGGGGGTTCTGGTGGGCGGCTTGATTATCGCCATGTACCTGCCGATCTTCCAGATGGGCCAGGTGGTTGGTTAAGCAGAGTGAGTTAATCGAGAGTGCGCACCAAAATGATGGTGTTTCTGTAGGGGCAGACCTGTGTGTCTGCCCTTAACCCAAACCAGGTCCGCCTGATCCCAGGGCAGACACATGGGGCCGCCCCTACACGCTCCGTTGTCGACTAGTGTGTGTGCGGGCGTTTTTTATCTCCGTTGAGCAATCCTCAATTCATGCAAATATTCGATACCTTCAACGAACACTTCATATTCTTCCTCATTGTTAGCACTATTTTTGGC
>JAJUGC010000265.1 GCA_029268325.1 Gammaproteobacteria bacterium
CGTGTTGAAGTGCTGATTGACTGGCTGGATCCTGACGACCAGGTGTCAGAAGGGGGCGGGGCCGAGGACGAAACCTATTTGCTGAAGGATCCGCCCTATCGGGCAGGAAACCAGCCCATGCGCAATACTAGCGAACTCCTGTTGCTGGAAGGAATGACCCGGGAAACTTATGAGCTGCTCGAACCCTATGTCACGGCACTGCCACCGGAGGTCAACAAGCTGAATGTCAATACGATGTCTGCCCAGCTGATCCGCAGCCTGGACAGCCGGATTTCCGAGCAGCAGGCATTGGCAGCGGTGGAGGCGCGGGGTATGGAAGGCTATGAGTCCTTGCAGGAGTTTCTGAACGAGTTTGCGTCGTTTAACCTGCAAAGCCAGGCAGCACAACTGGATGTGAGAAGCGAATATTTCCAGTTGACCGCAAGGGCGATCTTTGACGGACGTAGCAGCCGGTTGGTGAGTATTATTCACAGGGACAGGAATGGCGAGATTGAAGTGATTCAGCGTGACCAGGGCAAGAGGTATGCAATTACCAAGCAAGCATTGCAGTTACAGTAACTCTGCCTTTTTATGTGTTGCAGCGCTATAAGTTTAGCAGTGTGATGATTTGAACTATGACGGAGTCGCTCGTGCCCTGGGCAAAAGTCTGTGAAAATCTATGTGCGGCGCTCTAAATAAAATAACAACCGAAGTGGGCTTATACCGGCCCGGAAGCATTCCGCTGGGGTATTTAAGGTCAATACATGTCTGTTCGTCTATTTATTCGAATACCAACTGCTGAGCTTCAGCCAGAACTTTGGCAGACCGTGGAATGGGCGATCTATCGCCCCAATGGCGAGCGCATTACCGCAGGAACCGGTACCCCGGCCGAAGTCGATGGCCTGTTGCAGCAGAACGGCTTGCGGGATGTCGAGTTAACCTTGCTGGTACCGTCCCAAACCGTGCTCTCCAGCCACGCCAGGATTCCGGCCCGTCAGGCGCGTTATATCCAGCAGGCCTTACCCTATGCGGTGGAGGAGAATATCGCCCAGGATATTGACTCCATGCACTTGGCGGCAGCCCGAAAGGCTGACAAGGGGGTCTATAACGTTCTCGCCGTGTCCCGATCCCATATGGATGCCTGGCTGTCGTTCGCCCAATCCCTCGGATATAGCTTGACCGGCATCTATCCTGATGCCATGGCGCTTCCCTATGAGGCAAACCAATGGAGTCTGTGCCTGGATGACGGGCAGGCGCTCATGCGTTACGGCGTCAACGACTGTGTGAAACTTGCCAAGTTTAACCTGCTTCCGTATTTGGATTTGAAATCCCAAAGCTTTGAGGAGGCTTCCGAGCCTCTGGGGCTTCGGGTATTTGTCACTGAGGCCCAAGGGGAGGAAAACGCTGTATTGCTTGCCCAGCTACAGCAAATCCCCAACCTGAAGGTGACTCAGGAGCGCATTGGAATTAGCCCCTTTGAGCTTTTGTGCGAGTCTCTACAGCGCCAAAGCGGCCTGATTAACCTGTGTCAGGGAGCTTATGCGGTCAAGTCCGAACGCAAGAGCCAATTGCAGCGTTGGGCTCCGGTATTGTGGATCGCTGCTACCTGGTTTGTCATCCAGGTGGGGATCCATTTGGGGACAGGCTTTTATTACCAGAAAAAAGCCGATGAATTCTATGAGCAAGCCCGCTCTCTCTATCTGGATATTTTCCCCAATGAAAGAAGGGTGACGGATATTCGCCGTAGCCTTGAAGGCAAACTAAGGGCGGCCCAAACCAACGGTGGGGCCACCTCGTTTCTCGGGTTGTTGTCCGATGCCGGCTATCAACTGATGCAACAGCCCAACCGTCAGGCCTTTACGTTGAGAAGCCTGAATTACAATCGTCAGCGGGGGGAACTGAGCATGGAGCTTCAGGCCGGCAGCCTGGAACAGTTGGACCAGTACAAGCAGGCCATGGCAACGGTGGGCTACAACGTTGAGATCGGATCAGCCATTCGCGAACAGAATACAGTTCGCAGCCGCATTATTATCAGGGCGGGTAGTTAATGGACTTTAAAGAGAAACTCATGCAATCGCCTTTATACCGAAAGGCGTCCCATTGGTACTACGGATTGTCCGGTCGCGATCAGAATGCGCTGAAACTGCTGACTGTGGCAGTGGTCCTCACGCTGCTTTATTTGCTAGTCTGGGTGCCGAGCCAACGTTTTGTCGAAAGTGCCGAGCGGGATCTTGAACGGCAAAGTGCTCAAGTGGCCTGGATGAAGCAAAACGAGGCGGTTGCCCGCCAACTGGCCTCCCGGTCTTCGCCAACGGCGCCGGCAGGATTGCAGGGGCAGTCCCTTCTGTCAGTGGTTAGCAATGCAGCCCGGCAACACTCCATTGACTTACGCCGCTTCGAGCCGGAAGGAGACAGCCGAATCCGGGTGTGGCTAGAGAAGGTTTCCTTTAACCAGATGCTCTTGTGGCTGGATACCTTGAATAAGGAATACGGCATTCAGACTGAACAGATTGCGGTGGATCGGGATGCAAATCCGGGCATTGTGACCGCAAGGCTGACGTTATCGTTGTAACGGCCTTGAACTCATTTGGCCGTGACTTGGAATAAGCACTAGGTACTGAAGATTCGATGGCATCACGGAGGCCGCCGGCCCCGTCAATCTAGGGTTCTATGGTTATAGGCCGGGGCCCGTGATCAGCCCGACGGAGATAACAATAATGCTACAAACTGCCGTTGCTGAACCTACCATTGTCCGTTTGGACCAAAGCTCTGTGGGGGAGGCCAAATCCCTCCTCTATAACGCCTATCGGTATGAGCCGACCTTCCAATATCTGTTTGATGCTGGCAAGCCCGGTTATGACCAGCGCGTCCGTGCTACCATCCGCGAAGGGGTCGAGTTGCACTTCAGCATGGGGCAGGAGGCGATTGGCCTGGTCCACGAAGACTCTCTGGTTGCTGTGGCTTTTATCAGTCGCCCGGATATTCGCTTGAATTTGGTTGAGCAGTTTAGTTGGCGAATCCGCATGATGCTTACGGCAGGTTTTTCTGCGACGAATCGTTTCATAGAGTATCATGAAGGGGTTATGGCCTGTTTGCCCAAGGGGGTATCCCATAGGCTGCCTCTGCTAGGGGTTCATCCCAAACATCAGAGCAAGGGATTTGGCCGGGCTTTGATGGGCGCTGTAGAACGGATTTGCCGTGAAGATCCCCGTTCTTGCGGTATTGGTTTGGACACCGGCAACTCGCGCTATCTCAAATTTTACGAGTCCCTGGGGTATCAGAAGGTGGGGGAAGTGCGGTTGGGCAAAGTGGTTGAAACGGTTTTGTTCAAGCCTTGTATTTGAGCCCGTAGGTAGACTGCTGTTCTTCTTGGCAAGAATGGGTCTAAACAAGCCAAAGTCGAGTTAGAAAGGACAAGTCCAGTCCCTCGCAGTGGAAGCGGCCGTCGATACGGCCGTTTTTGTTTGTATGTGATGTTGGAGGCGAGTTAACGTGAATCATCCGTCGGCGAATCAACAAGATGAGCAGCAAACCCAATTCGACTACGACCTGTTCGTAATCGGTGCAGGTTCGGGCGGGGTCAGGGCCGCACGGATGGCTGCGGCTACAGGTGCCCGCGTGGCCATTGCCGAAGCACGTCATTTCGGTGGTACCTGTGTGAATGTTGGTTGTGTTCCCAAGAAGCTGTTTGTTTATGCCTCCCAGTACAGTGAGGCCTTTGAAGACTGCCGCGGCTATGGCTGGCAATTAACGGGTGATATCAATTTCGATTGGGACACCTTAAGGCGCAACAAGGACTTGGAGATCAAACGCCTTAATGGTATCTACTGGAGCCTGCTGGAAAAGGCCGGAGTCAGTATCTATGAGGGCCGGGCGACTGTGTCCGGTCCCCATGAGGTGACTTTACACGGTGCAACCCACAGCGCGCGGTATATCTTGGTTGCCACGGGCGGCGAGCCTTTTGTACCCCACCTGCCCGGTGCGGAATGGATAAAGAACTCTGACGACTTCTTCTACCTGGACAGACTCCCCTCTGAAGCCATTGTGGTGGGAGGGGGCTACATCGCCGTGGAGTTTGCCGGCATTTTGAATGGACTGGGCGTGAAC
>JAJUGC010000266.1 GCA_029268325.1 Gammaproteobacteria bacterium
CGTTGAAGGCCGGGTCCATGCCAAACAGGCTGTTGTAATGGGCGGCGACCTCACGAATGGCTTCGGCCCGCAAGTCGCTCACCGTCAAGGTGTCGGTGGCGGCATCGTAGCGGTTGGTGCGCATTTCCTGCTTGAGCAGTGCGCCGATTTCCGCCTGTTGCCCTACCCCCAACGTCTCAAAGGACTGCTGGTAGTGGTATTGCGCCAGCTTTTCCCGCAGGGCCAAGGCTTCCCGGTGCAGCCAGTCGGCAGACCAGTCCGGCGCCAGGTAAGCCCCATGCCCCCAGACCGAGCCGACCTGCTGCCCGCCCGCTGCCAGCCAGGCTCGCTGGCCATATTGGATTTCATCGCCGGTGTATAACAGCTCACCAGACTCACTGACCACCGTTTTCGCAATCGGCGGCGCCGCCTGGTAGATCTCCGTGCCCACCCATCCCAAGGCGGCAAATGAGAAGAAGCAAATTATGGCAAGCCATCGCCATAGTTTTTTGGTTGATTGCATGGCATCAGCCTCCTGCAGGTCATTGAGAATAAGCGGCTGGCTGTCTCATCTAAGCAGCAGCTTTAACATGCATTCTAGTTGCACCTTTCAAAGATGCAAGAAAAATACATCTAAATTTGACCTGGCTCGGATTACGGCTTTCCGAAACAGAAAAGCCGTCTCAAGGTGGGCAGCAAAAAGACTCAGATTGAGTGTTTGACCAGCAGCCGTTTGATGTGGTCGATGGCTTTCATGGGGTTCAAGCCTTTGGGGCAGACCCAGGTGCAGTTCTGAATGTTGCGGCAGCGGAACACACTGAACGGATCCTGCAAATCGGCCAACCGTTCCTGAGCCGCCGTATCCCGGCTGTCCGAGATAAAACGCCAGGCTTGCAACAGCCCGGCCGGCCCCACGTATCGCTCCGGGTTCCACCACCAGGAAGGACAAGCCGAGGTGCAGCAGGCGCAGAGAATACATTCGTAATAGCCGTCGAGCTTTTTCCGGTCCTCAATGGACTGGAGCCGCTCGATGGGCGGCGGGGGCGTGTCGTTCATCAAATAAGGCTTGATGCGGGCGTAATGCTTGTAGAACAGGCTCAGGTCCACCACCAGGTCCCGGATCACCGGCATGCCCGGTAAGGGCCTGAGAGTCAGGGTATCGCTCTTGCCCAGCGCCTCGGAGACCCGGGTAATGCAAGCGAGGCGGTTCTTGCCGTTGATGTTCATGCCATCGGAGCCGCACACGCCTTCCCGGCAGGAGCGCCGGAAGGTCAGGCTGGCATCGCGGGTTTTGAGATACTCCAGGGCATCCAGCACCATCCGGTTCCGGAAGGTTTCCTCCAGATGAAACACCTGCATGGAAGGATGCGCATCCTGTTCCGGGTGGTAGCGGTAGATCTGCACATTGATCATGAGGGCCTCCTTCGACTCATCTTACAGTTGGCTCCCCTCAGGCACAGCTCTGGTTGCGTCCTGGTTTCAAAACCTCCATTGACAGCCCCAATCATTAACATCTATTTTATATGCACATTACTCCCCTATCCTGCCCGTTTGTCATCACTGCCGGATATTCCTATGAAACGTTGCCCTCAACTTCGCAAACTGTCCGTCGAACACCAGGCCGCCCTGAGCTTGGCTGTTCAAGTGAAGCGGGCAGCAGAGAAAGCCTCTCAGGAAGAACTCAGACCCTGGGTAGTGCAGATCCAGGACCGTTGGTGGTCGGAGCTTTTACCCCATTTCCAGGCCGAGGAATCCCACCTGGTTCCCGCCTTGCAGGCAGCCGGACTCTCCACTTTGGCTGAACGGGCGATTCAGGAGCACCGGGCAATTGAGGACCTGGTCTTTGACTCCAAGCTGCCCTGTCGGACCCGTTTGACCCAATTCGCCGAATTACTGCGTGACCATGTCCGGTTTGAGGAGCGGATTCTGTTTGAAACCGCCCAGACCAACCTTTCAGAAAAAGAGCTGGATGAGATCCAGGCCGGCCTGAGCGAAACGCCATGAAGGGTTCGAAAAGTCTGCTTCAGCATCTTGGGCTGATCCGAACCCGGGAGCACCGCCAGCACCTGGCCCGGCAGGAAGCGCAGCTTGAGGCTCTAAAGAGCCAGCTTCAACAGCAACAAAAGGAAAATACCGTTTGGCAGGAGCGCTATGCCTCCGTGGCGGCGGACCTCCAGTTTGCCCAGACCATCCAGGCAGAGGTGCAAAGCTTTTCCAACTCTCTGCTGGGATTCAGAAACTCCTTTGAGTCCCTCTCCCTTTACCTGGAACGGGAGAGACGCCGCATTGCCGGCACCAGCGCGACCACCGAGGCCAGTCAGCAAGACCTGAAAGCCATCGTCAACCGTTTCGGCCAAATCCTTTCCGGCATGACCACCACGTCGGACCATATCCTCTCCTTGAGGCAGGAAACCGGCTCCATTGGGGAGATGGTCAACCTGATCCGGGATATCGCCAGCCAAACCAACCTGCTGTCCTTAAACGCGGCCATCGAGGCGGCCCGCGCCGGCGAGCACGGCCGGGGCTTTGCGGTGGTTGCCAGTGAAGTCCGTAACCTGTCGGGCAAAACCGCCCAGGCCACAGAAGAAATCGACAGCATCGTCAGCAAGGTTCAGGCCCAAGCCGAGGAAACCGCCCGTGCTTCCAGTGCCAATGTGGAGCAGGCACAAATCTATCTGACCGAAGTGGAAGAAAATATTGCCCGCTTCCGCACGGCGCTGACCGATTTCAGTGCCACCTCGACCCGCCTTAGCCGTAGCGCGGTGCTGGCCCGTATCGAGCTGGCCAATATCGACGAGATCAATCTGCGTCTACAGGTTTACCAGGCCTTGATGGATGGAAATGAGCAGAGGGAAATCGCCGTACCCACGGTGCGCGACTGCGGCATTGGCCAGTGGTACTACTCCGATGAGGCCCGGGAATACTTTAGCCAGGAGCGCCTGTTCCAACAGCTGGAAGCGCCCCATGAGGAAGTGCATGAATACGCCCGGCTCGCAGTTGAAGCCCGGCACAGAGGACAGCGGGACGAAGCACACCGGCTACTGATGGCCATGGAGAAGGCCAACAGCCGGGTAACGGACATTATTCAACAGCTGCTAAAAGCGGCTTCTTTTTACGATTAGCCAGGGGCAGACCCAGCCTGCCCCGAAGACGGCACTGAACCTAGTGGCCGTGCCCACCCCCATGCCCCTGTCCGTCAAAGTGATGGGGCGCATCCATCAGCTCGGCCAGTACTTCAGGGGTGATTTCCTCCAGGGTCAACACCTGGCCATCATGCTCCTGGGCCACCTGTTCCGCCGCCTCCCGGGTACCGTAGGAGGCCAACGTGGGGCCCATGGCTCCCGCCAGAGGGGTACCGATCACGTAGAACGCCTCCCGGGCATCGATCAGATGCCGGTCATCCGGGTGGTGCCAGTCGCTGTTGGCCATGTCATGCACGTAAAGCGTGGCACGCTGGTTGTGGTTTTCCGGCTCCAGCCACCAGCTCAGCATATCCCGGGTGGAGCAGAACTTGCGGACCGCGCCACTTTTATTGTCGATAGCCTGCCCCTTGGGGCCGGGAAACTCCATCACCAGCATGCCGCATACATGGCATTCGTCCCCCGACTCGAACGCCACCGGCTCCCTCGACACCTGTTCCTCAGGGGCCTGGTTACAGGCTGCCAATCCCAACAGCAGCACGGCCGCCAGCATGCCCCGCAGCTTGTCTGCAGCGCTCACCCACTGGTTGTTCATATGATTCTCCCAAAGCTCAATCTATTTGGAACCTCAATGAGGGCAGGATTGTTTGCCGGCCTAGACCAGACGCCGGCGAAACACGCCATAGGACAACAGCAAGGGCAGCAAGGCCCAGATCAGCAGAACAGCCCAAAGCACCAGATTGCCGACGGGCAAATCCGCCCCCAGGGTCATCACGCCCGTTGCATTACTGCTGGCTTCAAAACCCGACAGGTTGATCAGGCGATAAACGTCCACCGGGTTGCACAGAAGCAGCCAGGGCAGCAAGTCCGGATTGAAGCTGCCTTCACTGACCACCAGAATGCCCAGCAAGGCCAGATCAAAGACCAGGACGAACAAAAACCAGATCCCCAGCGCCAGCCCCGCAGC
>JAJUGC010000267.1 GCA_029268325.1 Gammaproteobacteria bacterium
GATTTCCAAGATCACCATGGGTCCCCAAACTGGCCGCATCGAGTTTACACAGGATACGAAAGTTGACCCTTACACCCTGATTAAACTGATCCAGTCCCAAGCCCATCGCTTCAAGCTGGAAAACGGAACCCAACTGAAATTCAATCACAATGCCGTACAGGCAGAAGAACGGCTGGGCCAGGTGGAGGAGATTCTGCAACTCCTGACCCCGGTTCCCAGCCAACAACTTGAAAAGGCTCCCGCATGACAATAAAAATCAGTCGTCGATTCAGTATGCTTCGGCTTTTCTGGAGAGGCAGGCTTAATGCCTTTCATCTGCGCCGCCTGATCATCCCTTTGCCGGCCCTCTTGGCAGCCGCTGCCGGCTCTGCCCAAGGTGCCGAGCACCGGCTGGAAATGGTGGTATTCCAACGCTCTTTGCAAACTGCGCAAACCGTTGTGCAATACAGCCCCGCTGCACTGGCCCTGATTCCTGCCCGGTTCAACAGCCTAGGTGTCCTGACCGAGCCGGAAACCGAAGCCCTGCCGGTGCAAACCTTCTCCACGGCTCCTCTGCAAAAGCTGTCCCATGCGGCCAGTCGCCTGCAAAACCAAGACGGTTATCGCATCCTTTACCAGGCGGCCTGGCGCCAGCCTCTGACCAACAGCCCTAACGCCATTCCGTTACGGGTTCGCGGCTTGGAACGAGCACCCGGCGTTTACGAGCTCGATGGCGTTTTAACCATCAGCCGTGATCGCTTTCTCCATGCGGACATCGACCTGGGCTTCAGCGAGCTGAGCCTGATGCCCGGCCTGCAGGCAACAGCCTTGAGCGATGCAGCAGAATACAGCATTCAGGCCACTGACTCTGAAATAGCCAATGCAGCCCAAAAGAGCGCACACCGCTTGCTTGAGAGCGAAGCCCTGGAGCTGCACCAAGAGGGAAGCGGCCAGTGGCAGGCCACCTCATCCTATCGGATCACGACCCGCAGCAAGCTGGAGTCCGGTGGGATCAATTACCTGGACCACCCCTATCTGGGGGTTCTGTTATACGTAGAGCCAGTTAACGAAAACTAGTGCTCCAATGAAACAAAAAGGCCAGCAAGCTGGCCTTTTTGTTCTTAAAACACCAAACTCAGTAATTGCGGATAAATTGGGCCAGGATGGATTTGACCGATCCCATGCCAACCCGGATCGCCTCGTAAATCTCATCCATGGTAATGATGTGGTCGCTCTTACCGGCCGCCCAATTCACCACCAGCGCAATACTGGCATAGGGAATCTTCATTTCGGCAGCCAAGGCAGCCTCCGGCATACCTGTCATCCCTACCACATCGCAACCGTCCCGTTCCATGCGAGCAATTTCTGCAGCAGTTTCCAAACGGGGCCCTTGGGTACAGCCATAAACCCCGGCCGTGCTCACAGGCACTGCCGCATCTCGGGCGGCTTGAATCACCTGCTCGCGAAGCTCCCGGTCATAGGGATAGGTAAAGTCGATGTGAGTCACCTCTAGAAGGTCGCCCTCAAAAAAGGTATCCCCGCGTCCATAGGTATAGTCGATAATCTGATCTGGAATATTGACGTGAGCCGGGCCCATACTGGGATGAATACCTCCCACGGCGTTTACAGCCAGGATATCGGTCACACCTGCCTGTCGTAGCACATGGATATTTGCCCGATAATTCACCTGGTGAGGAGGAATCCGGTGCGGGTTGCCGTGACGGGCCAAAAAGATGATCTTTTTGCCCTCATACTTGCCCACCAGCAAGGGGGCAGAAGGTTTCCCCCACTCCGACTCAAAACTGAGCTCCTCGACGATTTCCAATCCTTCCAGTTCGGTGAGGCCCGTACCGCCAATCACCGCCAATAACTTTTCCGCCATTCCGTATTCCTTAATACCTGCTAATGGGAGCCCGGCTTTCAACCTGCTACATCACACTTGGCGTCCATTGTACAAACCAAGTGGAGGCCATCATAACCCCGTCGGTGTGAAGCTGCTATTACACCCGATGTCTCTTGTTGATCGTTTCCTGCACTACAGCACAAAACCAGCGGATTGGAGGCGTTCCCGATGCTGCTTCCACTCAAGACTGGTCTGCAGCGACTCCCAATCCAGGGCTTTATGGCCTTGCATGCGCTGCAAACGGGGATTGCTTGCCAGGGGCTGCTCTTTTAACCAATCCAGCACCTCTAAGGCGCCGACTCTGCTATTGCACACCAACACCATGTCGCACCCCGCAGCTAGGGCGGCTTTTGCCCGATCAGCATAGCTTCCCGCGACGCCGGCGCCCTCCATGCTCAGGTCGTCACTGAAGATCACGCCGTCAAAGCCCAACTCCTGGCGCAAAACTTCCTGCAGCCAATACCTGGAAAAGCCGGCGGGTGCCGAATCCACCTGCTCGTAAATCACATGGGCAGGCATGATGGCATCCAGTTTTCCCTGGCGGATCAGATCGGCAAAAATCGACAGGTCCTCGGCACAAATCATTTCTTGACACCGATCATCCCGAGGAATAGCCACGTGGGAATCTGCAACCACATACCCATGACCCGGAAAGTGCTTGCCCGTTGTTGCCATCCCTGCGGCATGCATGCCATCAATCAACTGCTCACCAAGTGCCAGAATGACCTGGGGCTGATCGGAAAAAGCCCGGTCGCCAATAACCTGGCTGCGCCCGTACTCCCGATCCAGAACCGGCGCAAAGCTGAAGTCGATGCCCACCGCCAATAGCTCAGATGCCAGCAACCAGCCACAACTGAAGGCCACCTGGCAGGCCAACTCCTGATTTTGCTGCCACAACTCCCCTAACCGTCCCATGGGCGGAATGCGTGAAAAGCTTTGCCGAAACCGCTGTACCCGACCGCCTTCGTGGTCTACACCGATTAACAGATCAGGCCTAATCTGCCGCACTTCGGCCACCAAGGCCTGCAACTGAGCCAGATTCTCAAAGTTCCGGCTAAATAGGATCAATCCACCTACGGCGGGCTCCGTCAGCAAGGACCGGTCTTCGTCAGTCAGTTGCACACCCTCGATGTCCAGCATCAAAGGGCCATTGGGGAAGTCAGAACGCATGGGGGCGAGTTCTCGAATGAGGTTGTGGGTCTAACGGATCAGCACCGGCGTACCCGGCACCACCAGATCGAATAAGCGGATCACATCCGAATTTCGCATCCGAATGCAGCCATGGGATTTAGCCACCCCCATAGGTTCCGTATCCGGAGTGCCATGAATATAGATATAACGGCGCATGGTATCAACGCTACCGCCCCGGTTCTTCCCCCTCTCCAGGCCGGAAAGCCAAAGGATGCGGCTGAGGATCCAGTCCCGCTGGGGAAACTTTCGGGCCAGCTCAGGGGAATAGATTTCTCCAGTGGGGCGACGCCCGACCAGCACTGCGCCTGTTGGCAAGCCGGCACCTATACGGGCACGAATCTGATGCCAGCCCCTGGGCGTACAGCCGCTACCTTCCAGTTCTCCTGGTCCGTTTAGCGCCGTGGACACAGGAAAGCGGTAGGCCTCCACATCGCCGTCATAGACGGTTAGAGTCTGCGATTCGAACTCCACCACCAGGTGCCGGCCCTGGGTCAAACCTTGGGAGTCAAAATCATTGGAATGGCAAGCTGAAATTTGGCTCATAAAGGAAGGTGCCGCTGTGGATATCGCAGAAATCATAGCCTGAGATACTACAGCGGCCAAGCCAACGCCCGACCATCCGATAAGCGGGCGCGGGCCATAGACAGACTATTCCGCAGTCTTCTGTTGGCGGCGGGGTTTTACGATAGGGTGGGCTTCCTCCTGGGCTGGCGCTCGGATGCCTGCTGCCAGGAAGGGAACCAGACGTCTCATGACCTCTTCTGTTTGGGTCTCAACCCCCAGTTCATTTTCCAGGATGCTGGAAAGCGCATCGATACTGGACATGGTAAAGGCCGTTGCCCCCAACATGAACTGAATGCGCCAGAAACGCTCCACGGCACTCAGCTCGGGAGTCGCTTCCTTGAGCAGCCGCATCGCCAACCGGAACTCCGTACTATACTCCTGCTCCAGGTACTTGCGCAAATGCCCC
>JAJUGC010000268.1 GCA_029268325.1 Gammaproteobacteria bacterium
CCGCGTTTTCGATAATGGTCTTGCCCTTGGCCAGGGACGCAGCCATCAGCAGGGTTGCGGTGCCGGTGACCGTGACCGTGTCCAAAAAGATATGGGCACCTTACAGGCCTTGGGGAGCTCGTGCCTTGATATCGCCGCCCTCCACTACAATCTCCGCCCCCATAGCCTCTAGCCCCCGCAAGTGCAGGTCTACTGGGCGGCTTCCGATGGCACAGCCACCCGGCAGGGAGACTTCCGCCTGGCCGAAATGGGCCAGCATGGGTCCCAGCACCAGGATCGAGGCCCGCATGGTTTTCACCAGCTCATAAGGGGCCGTCAGATGCTTGATGGTGGTTGCGTTGGCTTCCACGCTCATCTTTTCATCGATCATCAGCTCGACGCCCATCCGGCCGAGCAACTCGATCATGGTGGTGATATCGTGCAAGTGAGGCAGGTTGCCTACCGTAACGGGTTCATCCGCCAGCAGGGTAGCGGCCAGAATAGGAAGCGCGGAGTTTTTCGCGCCGGAAATTCGGATCTCGCCATTCAGTGGCTTGCCACCCGAAATTTGTAATTTATCCATGAAGGGTACCGGTCAAGAAACGGAAGGATACGCAAGTTAACCTTGCTTGGATTGCCACTCCTCTGGCGTATGGGTCTCCATTGGCACCGAGTGCAGGGTACCGTCATTAATCAAGTG
This sequence comes from Gammaproteobacteria bacterium, assembly GCA_029268325.1. Lineage (GTDB taxonomy): Bacteria > Pseudomonadota > Gammaproteobacteria > Pseudomonadales > Oleiphilaceae > JAEZAA01. Next base: position 680 of record JAJUGC010000268.1, read on the forward strand.
ACCAATACAAGCGTAGACCGCTTGCGAACGCTTGACGCGACTTAATCCCTCAAACTGCGCTGAAACGACAATTACCTTATAGTGATAGCCATCTGTTTCCACGAAAACCTGACTACCTGGCAATCCGTTGGTGATCAGCTCTTTGATTTGCTCGGTCAGCACTATTGCCACTCCAAATTGAAAGATACCAAGGCGCTCCGCCCCTGCCTATAGCCGAGAGGCCGGCGAGCTGCGCCTGGAAAGGAACTCTCTCATGGGCCGGACAAGGGCCGGAGCTCCCCCCCAAACCGATTAATGGGGCGGCATTGTAACGAATCCGGCTATTCCGACCAATATCGGTAAGCCACAACGTTTACCCTTCCCCAATATTTGCTGCTCTAGCGAGGCTGACGAAACCGCCCTTCAGCCCGCACCACGCCGGCGCTCTAGGGCTCCGACACCAGGGGCAGAACTGTTTCCATTCCGCTGACCCGGGCCACGTCAAACAATTTGGCGGGCATTCCGCGGATTTCGAAGGTCTTTTCCTGTTGCCGGGCATAGGCCATCCAGCGCACCAGCAACGACAAGGCCACACTATGGGCCGAGGTGAGCCCCCCCAAGTCCACCAGGAAAGACGAACCCGCCCCATCGATCAGCTTTTCTCCGGCCTTACGCACATCGACGACGGAGTCGAGATCCACCTCACCCACTACTACAAGGACGTCGGGATCCTGCCAGGAAACGGCCCCCTTCTCCATTACTTGGGCTCCGCCTCAAACTCTTCTTCGGCAATCTGGCTGGTCCAGTTGGCAATCACCTGGTCGATGTTGCCGCGGCGGGACGCCATTTCCTGGTCGAAACGATCCCGGAAGGCCAGCCCGATGTTCACGCCACTGACGATAACGTTCTCGATATACCACTTACCATCCTGCTTGTTGCGATACATGGAATAAGTGATCGGATATTTGTTGCCGCTGGGCGAGGTGATTTCCAGCTCAACACTGGCGCGGCTGTCGTCCCGGGCATTAATGGAAGAGCTCAAGACCGCCACATTGAAGTCACCGGACTCTACCAGTGTTTTGGCGTAGGCATTGAACAGGCTCTTCTTGAACACCTCCACAAACTGGTCACGCTGCTCCTTGGTGGCCTGACGGGCATGACGTCCCATGACCCGAGCGGCAATCCGGCGAAAGTCCACGATCTCCTCAAGGGAGGTTTCCATAATCTGGTAGAACCGCTCAGGATTCTCGTGATACAGATTCTTTTCATTCTTGAAGCGCTCAATCATCTGCTCCGAGCTTTCCCGGACCTGAGCGGTCAACTCCGCTTCAGTCGTCGCGCCTGCCAAGGGGGCCCATAAAGCCACCAGCAGCATCAAAACCTTCACAATGTGTCCCATAATTCCTGCCTTACTTGCTTATCACTTGAGACTGACAGTTTTCGGTGCCTACAGTGCCTGCTACTTGCAGCCTGAACACCTGTAACTCGTGGCGCCTACACCTTTTGGCACCAACAGTCCTCGTTTGTTCTCTTGCCCGATGCCTTGCCAATCAAGCAGGCCTCGCCAGCTCCAACCAGCCTATTTGCCCAAGGAAGAGGCGAAATTGCTGACCAGCCTCTCGATCGACAGCGCACTTTGGGTATCGATGATGGTATCCCCGTCCGCCAGGTATTCCGGATCCCCGCCGACACTGATGTCGATAAACTTCTCCCCCAGCAGGCCTTCCGTGCGGATCGAAGCAATACTGTCGACAGTCAGGGTATCCACGCTCTGGTCAATTTCCATTTCCACCAGGGCAACCATCCGGTCCGTATCCAGTTGGATATCCGTGATCCGGCCAACGGTTACACCGGCAATGGACACGCGTCCCCGCACCGACAAGCCACCCAGGTCTGAAAACTGGGCATAGAGCTTATAGGTCGGCTTTGCCGGACTCAGGGACAGGCCGCTCACTTTCAACGCCAGGACGGCCAACGCAATGATACCCGCTAAAATAAATATGCCGACGGAAATCTCCATCGTTCGAGTGCGCATCAGAAATCTCCAAACATGACCGCAGTGAGAATAAAGTCCAATCCCAGGACCGCCAGAGATGAAATCACCACCGTTTTCGTCGTGGCATTACTGATCCCTTCCGAAGTTGGAATCAGGTTATAGCCCTGGAAGACCGCGATCCAGGTGCAAACCACGCCAAATACAACGCTTTTTATAATACCGTTGAGCACATCTTCGCCGAAATCGACGGATGCCTTCATATTGTTCCAGAAGGAACCTTCATAAACTCCCAACCACTCCACACCAACCATCATCCCGCCCCAGATGCCGACGGCATTGAAGATCAGGGCCAGAAGAGGCATGGCGACAAAGCCCGCCAACAAGCGGGGAGCGACGATCCGGCGCATGGGGTCGACCCCGATCATCTCCATGCTGGAGATCTGCTCGGTCGCCTTCATCAAACCAATCTCGGCGGTCAGGGCAGAGCCGGCCCGGCCGGCAAACAGAAGCGCCGTCACCACCGGCCCCAGCTCACGCACCAGCGTCAGTGCCACCATGGGCCCGATGGCGGACTCGGAACCGTAGTCGACCAGGATGTTGTATCCCTGCAAGCCCAGCACCATGCCGATAAACAGTGCCGACACCACGATAATGGGCAAGGACAGGACACCCACGCTGAACAGCTGACGAACAAACAGGGGAAAGCCCCGCAAGCTCGGAACAACAAACAGGCCATTGACCAGGAAGATGCCCGCCCGTCCCAGCGTGCTCAGCGTTTCCAGGCCGCTTTTACCGAGCCTTTGCAAGGAATCGAGCATTCCCATCTCCCTCTATTAAATCTTGGGCATAATCCGGAGCCGGATAGTGAAAAGGCACCGGACCATCGGGTAGGCCGTTTAAAAACTGTTTTACAAAGGCCGAACCATTGCGCTTGAGCTCATCCGGAGCGCCCTGTCCCATTACCCGGCCATCGGCAATAATGCAGAGATTGTCGGAGATGCTCATGGACTCCTGGACATCATGGGACACCAGCACACTGGTCAGCCCCAGGGCGTCGTTCAGCAGGCGAATCAGCTGAACCACCACTCCCATCGCAATGGGGTCCTGCCCGGTGAAAGGCTCATCGTACATAACCATCTGGGGATCCAGAACGATGGTACGGGCCAGAGCCACGCGCCGGGTCATCCCACCGGACAGCTCGCTGGGCATCAGCGCCCGTGCCCCGCGCAGCCCCACGGCATTCAGCTTCATCAGGACGATATCGCGGATCATGTCCTCCGGCAACCGGGTGTGGACCCGAAGCGGGAAGGCCACGTTCTCATACACCGACAGGTCGGAAAACAGCGCTCCGCTCTGGAACAACATGCC
>JAJUGC010000269.1 GCA_029268325.1 Gammaproteobacteria bacterium
GATGACCGATGGCTTCGGCCAGATCCTCTATACCAATGCCCAGTGCCGGCAGTGGTTCCAGCCAGACGCCCATAGCTCTGTGCTTGACCTGCTGGAGCCTTATCCTCCCCAACCTGCAACCAGCTGGGTGTCCCTGGCCCGTCAGGTGCTGATCGAAGAACAATCCGTCACCGCCAGTCTTCGCGTAGAGAGCCGGGAACTGCTGGTTCACATGCACCCGTTTACCGTCAGCGGTACGCTCAGCCATGGCCTGATTGCCAGCTTCTCGGATATCACCACCGTTCGGGAGGAGCAGCGCCGACGCCTGGAAACCATCGACTTTGTGTCCCATGACCTGCGTTCGCCCCTGGTTTCCCAACTGGCCCTGTTCGAACAGCTCGCCCAGGCTGCCCCCGACCAATTGCCGCAACTCCTGGAGCGGGCCCGGCAATACAGCCGAAAGAGCCTGGAACTTGCAGATCAGTTCCTGCAACTGACGCGGGTGGAAGCCGCCGAAGAAATCACTGTCTATGACTGCGATCTCTTAGCCGTCCTGGAAAACGCCGTCGAGCAGACCCTGGACCAGGCCAGCGGACACCAGATCGCTATCCACATCTGTGAACAATCGGAAGAAGCCTGGTTAACCGGCAACGCCGAACTGCTGGAGCGGGTCGTGGTCAACCTGCTCACCAATGCCATCAAGTACAGCCCACCCCATACCCGGGTCGCGGCCCGGGTTTACCTGGAAAGCGAACAGGCCTGCTTGGAAATTCAAGATCAGGGAATCGGCATTCCCCCCGAGATCCAGAGCCAGATTTTTGAACGCTATCGCCAAGCCCCGGAAATCGACCGGCAGCGGGTGGCCAGTGCCGGACTGGGGCTGCGCTTCGTAAAACTGGTCGTGGAAAAGCATCTGGGCGAGATCGAGGTGCAAAGTACACCTGGCGAGGGTACCTGCTTCCGGCTGCGATTCCCCTTGGCGCCAGAACTGGCCCATGGGGTTGAAGCCTGATCTCCAGCCTGGGCACAGCGACCCAATCCGCTAAAGAATGCCCTGAATGGGCCAGTGGCGCGTTTTCTTTCCCATATGGGCCCGAAACACCAAGTCGTGGGCATGCAGGCTGCCATTGCTCATCTTCGCGATCTCCTCCACCTGATGGCGCACCTCCCCACGGCTGCGGCCATGCACCACCACCAACAGGTTATAGGGCCACCCTGGCTGCCGTGGTCGTAGTGAACATTGGCTGACCAGGGGCAAAGACGCAATGGCCTCCCCCAGCGGGTAGAGAGCCGCATCTTCGATGTCCCAAACACTGATACCGCTAGCCCGATATCCAGCCCGGCAGTAGTTGGGAACCCCTGCGACTCTGAGCAAGATTCCCCCCTCCCTCAAACGCTCCAAACGGCTCACGGGTGCCTCCGCCTGCTCGGCTGCAATAACCTACTCTGAGCATTATACGGAGCTCACCCGCCAAAGCCTGGGTCGTCTGGAAAGGATCAGGCCGGGTTTTGCAGCAACAGCATCAGCTTGGTCAAGGCCTTGCCCAAATCTTCCACAACTGCTGGATCATCCCCGATCAGGATCCATTCACGGAAGCTGTCCTGGGGGTCATACAGCCAGCAAGCGCGGCGCTGGCGGTCACAACCGGAGCGCACATAGGGATCAACCCCAAAGACCTCGCGCCGATCCAGGTTTACCACGGCCTTGCCGCTTTCGTCATAGCTGGTTTGCTGGATTTGCAGAACCCCCTGGGCTCCCAGGCTGACTTGATAGCGGACGCCTTCCCGCTGATCCGGCGTGATCAGACGAGACGGCCGATACGGCGCCGCCGCCAGCAAGCTATTGATGTGTTCGACCAGGGCCTCTTCGCCACTGTCTTTCAGGTAGAGTTTACGCAGGTTGTCCACATACTCATCGGAATAGACACTACGGGCCGGCTCCTGCCATTGAATGGCCGCCTCGCCCGAGCCCTGAGCGGAGGTCGCCGCCACACTTGCTTCCTCGATTTGGGTCAGCAGTTGCAGGGCTTGGCGGTAGTGCTCTCCCTCACGCCCCGTCTGGCGGACATATTCCTCCAGCGCTCCACGGGCCTCGTCATGATTGCGGAACTGCCAGGCCAGGCGCCCTTTGTGGAAGAAGTAATCCGCCGGCAACTTGGTCTGCAACTGCTCCATGCGCGTCAGCGCCTGAGATGCCCGGCTGTAATCCCCGGCCTCCAGGTAGTTTTCAGTAGCCATCAGCAAGCGGTCCGCCTCGATCTCCGGGCTTAATGCCCCGACCGGCTGCCCCGCCATGCACAGAACTGCCAGAACTCCCAGATGGCGGCGCCAGCCCCTACGCAATGATCGAAACCACATGACCGAACCCTCCTTGAACAGGGGAAAACGCAGGCAGGATCACGCCGCCGGCGTTACATCTTTATCACAATCTAACGAACTGTCCGTTCTTAATAGTAGCCTGTGCGACTGCCAAGCCCAAATCAGTTGGGCCACCAAACGGGCACACAGTGAACTAGTCGGCACGGCCCATAAAGCGCCGCTCCTCGGTATGGATGCGCACTTTCTCGCCCGCCTCCAAGTATTCCGGCACCTGGATCACCAAGCCGGTGATAAACTTGGCCGGTTTGGTACGGGCACTGGCGGAGGCCGCCTTCATGGCCGGTGCCGTTTCCTGGATGACCATGTCCACAGACTGGGGCAACTCCAGGCCGATCAGCTCATCCCCGACCTTCAGGACCTGCAGCCCCTGGATCTCCTCCGTAATAAACTGAAGCTCTTCTTCCAGGGCATCCTTGGAGAAGCTGTACTGGCTGAAATCCTCCGCATCCATGAAGATGTAATCGTCCCCATCCACATAGGAGAAAGTGACCGGGTGACGGGTCATGTCCACAGTAGTGACCAGCTCATCTCCCTTGAAGCGCTCTTCATGCTTCAGCCCGGTTCTGACATTGGTAAAGCGCACCTTGTAAAGCGTAGAGGCACCACGGGCACTGGGGCTGCTGACTTCAATATCCTTGATCAGCAGAAGTTGCCCGTTCAACTCCACCACCTCACCGCGTTTCAGTTCATTCGCTCTTGGCATACATACCTCTAGTCTATCCAAATGACCGGATTGTATGCCGCCGCCACTATGCTGCCTAGTATCTTATACGTATCCTTTTACCCTGCTTCGGTGTTCTTGGCGCAGCTCAACTATACTGGATCGAAATCATTGGAGACCCTATGACAAGACCTTCCAGCATGGGCCTGGTTCTCACCGGTGGTGGCGCCCGGGCCGCTTACCAGGTTGGAGTGCTCAAGGCCATCTCGGACATGATGCCCGGACTGCAGGATCCCTTTCGGGTGATCTGCGGAACCTCCGCCGGGGCCATCAATGCCATGGGACTGGCTACGGGCGAAGATATCTTCCGCCATAATATCGCCCACCTGGAACATCTTTGGGCTGAGATCAAGCCTGAAGACGTCTACCGTTTCGATGCGTTCAGCCTCACCCGCCGCCTACAGCGTTTTATTCCCAGCCTGTTGTCGGGAAAGACCGAAGAGGCACCGGGAGCGCTCCTGGATAACCGGCCCTTGCGGGATTATCTGACCCGGGCCATCAAGCCCGAGGCCTTGAACAGCAAGATAGAACGGGGCAATCTGAATGCCGTGGGCATCACAGCCTGCGGCTACACCACCGGGCAAAACCTCTGCTTCTTTCAGGGCCATCCGGATATTCCCTCCTGGAACCGGATCCAGCGGCTGGGTGTACGCTGCACCCTCGGGATCGACCACCTCATGGCCTCCTCCGCAATCCCTACTCTTTTTCCGCCGGTCAAAATCCACCGGGAATATTTCGGCGACGGAGCAACCCGCCAGATTGCCCATATCAGCCCGGCACTCTACCTGGGAGCCAGTCGCGTACTGGTCATTGGCGTGAGCGCCAACCGGGTGGCGGCTCCTCGCCGCCGGCAAGTCCACAATATACCCACCGTGGCCCAGGTCATGGAGAATGTCCTCAACGGCATTTTTCTCGACACCCTGGAATACGACATCGAGC
>JAJUGC010000270.1 GCA_029268325.1 Gammaproteobacteria bacterium
AACGGCCAGCTGGCGAAGGCTACGATCAACGCCGCCAGGACTGGAACGATGAAACCATGGAAGAAATAGATGCCGGCGACTAGCACCAGCAACAGCAACCAGCGCGCAACAGAGTGTGACGAGATCAGGCTTGGTGATGGAGGTGTACTCATTGGTCTCCTTCATTATCCGTGGCCGGCTCATACCGAACCGCTCTGGCGCCATGATAACAGCCCGGTAGGCACGCATCTCCCGAAATTTTATCAATCATACGGATTATACGCGCCACTTGGTGGCTGGCGAGGGGAGTTGGTCAAATAACTCGCTCATAGCCTGCTGAGACTAGACTGTAGAGGGCCTGGTCGGGCCACGATTTGGCCCAATGGGGCCCGGAGGCCCTCGCTACGGGTAAAAAAGAGAGCAATTAAACAGCGTAGCCCGGGTACTTGCTGTCCAAGAGCCGTAGGAGAGCCGGCCAGGTCAGCTTGGCGGCGCGGCCCAGATCCTGGGATTGCTGACGCGTTGTCTCAATGGCTGACTCGGGCGGCATATGCACCGGGCCGCAGGCCTGGGCACGGACCTGGATCTCGCAGGCCTTCATCAGGAAGTACATATAGGTGAAGGCCTCCGCTACACTGCGGCCCACCGTGAGGGTGCCATGGTTGCGCAGCAACATCATGTTGCTAGAGCCCAGGTCCCGGATCAGGCGCTCCCGCTCGTCCAGGTTCAGGGCGACCCCTTCGAATTCGTGGTAGCTCAAATGGTCCAGGCATAGCATGGCAGTCTGGCTCAGGGGCAGCAGCCCGTCACGATGGGCGGACACCGCCACGCCGTCCGGCGCATGCAAGTGCATCACCGCGCCGGCCTCTGGTCGGCCCATGTGTACGGCGCTGTGGATGGTGAAGCCGGCAGGGTTGATCCGGTGCACGCTGCCGCTTTGGACGATGTTGCCGTCCTGATCCACCTTCACCAGGGAGGAGGCAGTGATTTCGTGGAACAGTAACCCGTAGGGGTTGATCAGGAAGTGATGTTCAGGGCCCGGTACCCGTGCGGATAGGTGGGTGAAGACCAAGTCGTCCCAGCCGAAGTGGGCAACCAGCCGGTAGGCGGCGGCCAGGTCCTTGCGGACTTGCCACTCTTCCTTTTCTAAGGACTGAAATTTGGTTTCTTTATTTTCTGTATTCATTGTTGTTATATCTCCAATAATGAAACATAGTTTCAATATAGACGAATAAGAACAGGTTTACATCCGAACCGGATCAAATTGCACTTTTGGGAGAGCCTCATGAGATATTTATCCTTTCCGTATCGGGAGATTCCAGAGGCCGCACAGCGGCGAGAAGTGGCGGAGGGGGTGTATTGGCTCCGGTTCAGCCTGCCGTTTGCGTTGGACCACATTAATCTGTGGTTGCTGGCGGATGGCGAAGGCTGGGCCATTGTGGATACCGGCTATGGCAATGAGACCACCCGCGAACTCTGGCAGCAGACTTTCGCGCAGGCGCTGGAAGGGCGCCCCATCACCCGCATCATCGTGACCCACTACCATCCGGACCATATTGGTCAGGCCGCCTGGCTGGGGCAGACCTGGGATGCCCCGGTGTTGATCACCCAGGGCGAGCTGGCCTTGGCCCAGAAGCTACGGGGCATTCCTGACGAGCTGATCCAAACCGAGGGCGCGGCCTTTTTCCAGTACCACGGCCTGGATGCGGAGCGGGCCCGGCTGATGACCGAGAACGGCAACCGTTACCGCAATGCCGTGACACAACTGCCGGAGTCGGTAGAGATCCTGCGGGACGGAGACATGCTGGAGATTGGCGGCCACCAGTGGCGCATCGTGGGTGGCAACGGCCACTCGCCGGAACATGCCTGCCTGTACCGGGAGCAGGATCAGGTCCTGATCAGCGGTGACCAGGTGCTACCGACCATTTCCAGCAACGTCAGTGTACGCATGGATAATGCAAACGATGATCCCCTGAGCGATTTTCTCGATAGCCTGCAGCGCCTCGGCCAGTTACCGGAAGAAACACTGGTGCTGCCCGCCCATGGCTTGCCTTTCAAGGGGCTGCGTGGGCGCACCAATGCGCTCATCGGTCATCACGAGCGCCAACTGGCGCGGGTGGTGGCAGCTTGTGAGCAGGCACCCCAGTCTGCGGCGGATCTGCTGCCGGTGCTATTTCGCCCGAACCTCACGCCCCACGAGCTGCATTTCGCCATGGGGGAGAGCCTGTCTCACCTGAACTATCTGGAGCGGCGCGGGCAGCTGAAGCGGCAGGAGGTGGAAGGTGTGGTGCGGTTTGTAACCGAGTAACTGAGGCACGCCAGAGGGGCCTGATCATTCAAAGGGCGGACACACGGGTCCGCCCCTACGCGTGGTGCGGGGGGCTTGGTCGATGGTGCGCGGTGTCGACATTGTATGTAGGGGCAGACCCATGTGTCTGCCCTAGCGAGGCCAGCAGCCAATCCGGATACATGCGGGTCTGCCCTTGACGATGTTTCCCGACCCTTCCAGGCCAGCACATTTGGCACGTGCGGGCACGTTGGCACACCCTAACAGTTTGGAATAGGCTGTATGGAATCAACGTCTCCGAGTGATTGAGCCAGGTGTGATGAAGGACCATGTACGAACATAAAGAAAAGCCGTTACTTCCCAGAAAGCAGTTCCACAGACGGATGCTGAACCACTTCCTTTTGGCGTTGGCCTTGGTGCTGCTGTCTTTATCCATCGGTGTTGTCGGGCATATGTATTTTGACGAGATGTCCTTCGGCAAGGCGGTGGTGGCGTCCACAACATTAATGAGCGGTTTGGGGCTGTCCGTTTTGCCGGAATCTACCCATGGCCAGCTGTTTGCCAGTCTCTATGGAATCCTGTGCGGCTATGTCTACATCGCCACTAGTAGCATTATCATTGCGCCGGTGCTGCACCGGATTCTGCACAAGTTTCATCTCGATCAATGATTCACGCATGTGTTTGACTTTACAGACATAGTTGCGCAGTATTCAGGGCAAATTGCAAGGATGCATTGGAGAGAGAATGGACTGTCCGGATATCTATGGCCTGAAGTTTGATGGTCGAAGTAAGCAAGGGATTGAGCGTATACGTGATATCAGAGAAATATCTTCTCTATTGGCAAAGTTCCTTGGTTATGGGACTTTAGCAAATATCTTCCTCGGTAATGGCTTTATAGAGTCATCCTACAATATCACTTCTCAAGATTGGACTCTGTTTGCGCAGGCGATGCGTGGAATACCTGAGATAGCTAGAGATCGTATTGAGCTGGAAGCCTCACTACAAGCACTTGATCATTTCAATTCTCCGGACGAGAAGAAATTTTGGGAGGCTGTTGCAAATGGATGTTCATTTTAGAGGTCTATCCCTGATTCTTAGCTTGGTTTTCTCGAGCGCGATAGCTGCTGGAACAGTAGAGCCAATTCAGTTTGCAAAGCAGGACCTAGCCCATGCTACGAATCTGATCAATGAGAAATCTCAAAGTTGTCGGCAAAGAGAGCAAGAAGCGGATCTTTCAGCTGTCAAAGTGCTTGCCTATCCCTCTGAGGAAGTCCGAAGTGCGATCGGATATTTCTATATGAACAACTATTTGAGTTGTCTGCAGCCGGAACTTGGTTTGTTTTACCAAGCATTGGCGGCTATTCATGCTCTTGATCCTGAAGTGCAGGCGCTTGAAATCTCCAGGCTGTTTTCTTACGAGCAAGCAAGGTATTACCAATATAAGGCAGCTTATTTCAGGCTATCGCCAGAGCGTAGAGCAAAGCTAGAGGCGGTTGAAGAATTGCAGAGGCCCTTCAAGTTGCACCCTGCTGTGCGGGCGGTTTTGGAGTAGGGGGAAATCGGCTTGAATGGGTGCGAAGTCTCTTGAATGCCCCTCTTTCTGGCTTGTTTGAAGCACAAAAAAAAAGGGCGGCTATTGCCGCCCAAAGTCTCTCTAGCAGAAGAACAGGGGATAGGGAGAAAGAAAAAACTTACGCCGTTTCCAGCAGGTTGCTGAAGATCTCCAGGTGGTGATCGT
>JAJUGC010000271.1 GCA_029268325.1 Gammaproteobacteria bacterium
GCCCTCTCCCACAAGGGGAGAGGGAGCTTCTAACTAAGTGCCTCTCTCTTTAGAGAACTTCTAGACAAACTCCTCTCCACTTAGCGACCGGTGATCCACTTCACCTAAACAATAATTCATCTTCCTTCACCTTGACCCCTCTCGGCTGGCCTGCCAATCTCATGGCAATCCTATGTTTCATTTTCCACAAGGTATGCCCCTTGCCATGCGAATTTCCCGATGGACCCTGATTTTTGGCGCCGTCTCGCTGACGGTCGCGCAGACTGTAGCGGCCCAGCCTCCAGCACTCGCCGCCCCGGAAGTGTTGGCCGAGCGATTCCCCAACTGTGTTCAGCAATTACAGAGCCAAGCCCTGTCCGGCGGTGTGTCGCAAAATACCGTAGAGCAGGTTCTGGCCAAGGTTCAGTTTACGCCCCGCGTCATCGAGCTGGACCGCAAGCAACCGGAATTCACCGAGTCCTTCACCAACTACTACAACCGGCGGGTCAATCAGCAACGCATTGACCGTGGCCGGGAGTTGTTTGCCCAGCATCGCGAATTGCTCTACCGGATTGCCGACGATTACGGCGTCCAGCCCCAGTATCTTCTGGCATTTTGGGGGTTGGAAACCAACTTCGGCACCTACTTCGGTAATACACCTGTGCTGGACTCCCTGGCCACCCTGGCCTGTGATGAGCGGCGCAGCGAGTTCTTCACCGGCGAACTGCTGGGAGCTTTGAAGATCGTCGACAACGGCGATGTGCCGCCTACGCGAATGATTGGCTCCTGGGCCGGAGCCATGGGCCACACCCAGTTCATGCCGTCGGTTTTCCTGCGCTATGCCCTGGATGCAGACAATGACGGCCGTCGCGACCTGTGGGGCAGCGTTCCCGATGCCCTGACCTCAGCCGCCAACTTCCTGAAAGGCATTGGCTGGCAGCCCGGCGAACGCTGGGGACGGGAAGTTCGCCTTCCCAAAGGTTTTGCTTACGAAGAAGCTGGCCTGGACAAAGCGCGCCCACTGGCTGAGTGGAGCCGACTCGGCGTCAAGCGAGCCAACGGGGCACCGCTTCCCCTGGCAGACATGAAGGCTGCATTGGTGATACCGGCCGGGCATCAGGGGCCGGCCTTTCTGGTCTATGACAACTTCCGGGTCATCATGCGGTGGAACCGCTCGGAATTCTATGCCATTTCCGTGGGTATGCTGGCCGACCAAATCGCCGGCCGAGGCGGGCTCGTTCAGCAGCCGCCCGCGAATGCCCCACGGATTACCCGGGAACAGGCTCTGGCCTTGCAAACCCGCCTCCAGGAAAAAGGCTACGATCCCGGGAAGCCGGACGGCATTATCGGCTCAGGCACCAAAAACGCCATTCGCCAGTTCCAGAAAGCCCAAGGGATGATCCCGGATGGATATCCGGGCAAGGCAGTGTTTACCGCGTTGGGGATTGAGCTGGTCGAGCCCTGAGGGTAAACAGTCGGCTACGCCCCCTCTCCCACGAGGGGGAGAGGGAATAATGTGGCGGGAGTGTAACCACCACCCACAACGCCTGGAAGACTATTCGCCCGAGGCTTTATCGAACTCCTCGATCTGTAACAGGAGATCGTTGGTTTTCACCTTCATCAAGGTCTGGTCTCCCCGGGATTCCACATTCAAACGCACCACCGGCTCCGTGTTGGAAGAGCGCAGGTTAAAGCGCCAGTTGTCGAATTCCATGCTGAGCCCGTCGATAGTGGAAATCTGCTTCGCATCCGCCTCATAGTGCTCACGAATCCGCTGCAACACCTGGGCCGGCCGCTCCAAACGGCGGTTGATCTCGCCACTGGCCGGGAACTTGGCCTGGCGCTCCGCCACCAAAGCGGACAACGGCTTGCCGGTCTGGCTCATCAGCTCGGTCACCAGCAGCCAGGGAATCATGCCGCTGTCGCAATAGGCAAAAGGTTTGAAGTAATGGTGGGCACTCATCTCACCGCCGTAAACGGCGTCTTCATCCCGCATCCGTTGCTTGATAAAGGCATGGCCAGTCTTACTTTCAATGGCGGTGCCGCCGGCACTGGCGACGATATCCTGGGTGTTCCACACCAGACGCGGATCATGAATGATCCGGGCACCGGGATGCTTCTTCAGGAAGGTTTGGGCGAGCAGGCCAACCACATAGTAGCCTTCAATGAACTGGGCCTGCTCATCGAAAAAGAAGCAGCGGTCGAAGTCGCCATCCCAGGCAATGGCCAAATCTGCCTTGTAGCGCAACACGGCTTGGGCGGTCGGGGCCCGGTTTTCCTCCAGCAACGGATTGGGCACCCCGGCGGGGAAGTGGCCGTCCGGCTCGTGATAGAGCTTGATAAACTCAAACGGCAGGTAAGGTTCCAGATGATCCACAATCATCCCGGCGCCACCATGGCCCGCGTTCACCACCACCTTGAGGGGTTTGAGGCTGTCCACATCGATATAGCCGAGCAGATGCTTCACATAGTCGATCTTGGTCTCCAGCAGTTGCAGGGAGCCCAGCTGGGCGACTTGAGGCAGTGCGGCACCAGATTCCAAGAGTGCTTTGATCTCTTCCAGCCCCGTATCAGAACCCACCGGGCGGGCATTCTGACGCACCAGCTTCATGCCGTTGTAGTCCTGGGGGTTATGGCTGGCGGTCACCATAATGCCGCCGTCCATGTCATAGTAGAAGGTCGAGAAATAGACTTCTTCTGTCCCACACAGGCCAATATTGAATACATCCGCCCCGGCACTGCGCAGGCCGTGGATCAGGGCCTCGGAAATTTCCGGGCTGGACAGCCGGATATCATGGCCCACCACCACCCGCTTGGCGCCCACCACCTGCACATAGGCGCGCCCGATTTTTTCTGCCAACTCGGGGTTCAGTTCATCCGGTACCCGGCCCCGAATGTCGTAAGCCTTGAAACAACTCAAATTCGCCACGTTCTTGTCTCCTACCGAAGAGTCCTTTTCGTTATCCTGTTGTTGATCACTAATCCTCAAAGCCATTCGCCAGGCAGCCCGGGCTTCAGAAAGCTCTGATTGATGCACTAAAGATGCGCGTGAGTGTACACCGACTTCCGACCGGTTTCAGGCTTTTCTGCCAAACCTGGTGTGAAACCGGTTCTAGCGAGAAAAAGCGCACAGAATGCCTTGTTTAATCATGATCTTCCGCCACACTGAAAACACGGTCAGTGCCCTATCAGACCAACATCAGGAGATACTATGACACCCCCTCATGCCCTCGCCCTGTCAACGGTCCAACTGGTGCAACTGGACGAGCTGCCGGCCTTGCAAGTCAGCAATGCCCATGGCGAAGCCCTGATTGCCCTGCAAGGCGCCCAGGTACTGCAATACACCCCGCGGGGTGAGCAGCCCTTGATCTGGCTGAGCGAGCAGGCAAAGTGCCAGCGGGGTCAGTCCGTACGCGGTGGCATCCCCATCTGCTGGCCCTGGTTTGGCGACTTGGCCCGCAACCCCGAACCGGTTCAGCAGGCGGTGCAAGGTGCAGCGTCACTGCCGGCCCATGGGCTGGTCCGGGGGCAAACCTGGCGCCTGGAATCGGCCAGCGAAGATCAAGACGCCACCCAGGTCGTGCTGAGCTATCCAACCCCTGCCGGGCTCACCCCCACCTGGCCCCATCTGGTGGACCTGCGCTTGAGCATTCGACTGGGTGCGAGCCTGCAGCTGGAACTTAGCAACCACAACTCTGATAGCCAGCCCGTTGCCCTGAGTCAGGCGCTGCACACCTACTTTGCAGTCAGCGACGTGCGCCAAGTCCAAGTCGAGGGCCTGGAAGACGTCCCTTATCTGGACACCCTGGATCAATGGCGAACCAAACAGGACACCACAGCGCTCCGGTTTCAGGGAGAGACTGATCGGGTGTATCAACAGGTGCCGGCGGCCCTGGCGATTCTGGACCCGGCCTGGCAACGCCGTATCCAGATCCACGCGACAAACTCCACCTCTGCCGTGGTTTGGAACCCCTGGGTGGAGAAATCCCGGCGGCTCTCCGAGTTTGCCGACGACGCC
>JAJUGC010000272.1 GCA_029268325.1 Gammaproteobacteria bacterium
GCCGTTTTACGGCGTGGCGGTGATGTGCGTTGACGACCCGGGAGTGCGGGAGGTGCTGCCCAGCATCAGCCGGCAAGTGGTGACCTATGGCATCGACAACCCGGCGGATTACCGGGCGGAGAATATCGTCCAGCGGGAGATGAGCGTGTCGTTTCTGGTCAAGCGCCCCTCCGGCATGGCGGATCTGGCAGTGACCATTAACATTCCCGGGCGCCATAACGTTCTGAATGCCCTGGCCAGTATTGCCGTGGCAACGGAGGAAGGCATTTCTGACGAAGCCATCGTGGCGGGCCTGGAGCAGTTCCAGGGGGTTGGGCGCCGCTTTACGGTTTGCGGAGAGTTCGACACCGGCTGCGGCAAAGTCATGCTGGTGGACGACTACGGGCACCATCCGCGGGAAGTGGCCGCTGTGATTCAGGCGGTGCGGGATGGCTGGCCGGGCCGGCGTCTGGTGACGGTGTTCCAGCCCCACAGGTATAGCCGGACCAGTGACCTGTATGAGGATTTTGTACAGGTGTTGTCGGAGGTGGACGCCTTGGTGCTGATGGATGTCTATCCGGCTGGCGAAAAACCAATCCCTGGAGCGGATGGGCGGGCCCTGTGTCGCAGTATCCGGCTGCGGGGTAAGTTGGAACCCCTGTTTTTGGAACGGGGGCAGAACGTAGAGGAAATCTTGGCGCGGGTACTACAGGACGGTGACATCCTGTTGCTGCAAGGCGCCGGGGACATTGGCGGAGTTGCCTCCCAGCTCGCGGAGAATCAATTGAACTTGCGTGAGTATCTCTGAAGTCAGGTACATGAGTGAGATGGTGAATCGGGCCATGAAAGACAAGTTCGGACGAGTGGCAGTGTTGCTGGGAGGGGATTCCTCCGAGCGGGAAGTGTCGCTCAAAAGTGGTGCCGCCGTGGTGGCAGCGCTGGTGTCCCAAGGCGTGGATGCGGTTGCCTATGACCCCCGGGAGCAGGGGCTGTCTGCCCTGGTGGAAGGACAGTACGACCGGGCGTTCATAGTGCTGCATGGCCGGGGCGGAGAAGACGGCAAAATGCAGGGCTTTCTGGAAACCCTCGGCCTGCCCTATACCGGCAGTGGGGTCATGGCCTCGGCCTTGGGAATGGACAAGCTGCGGACCAAGCTGATCTGGCAGTCGGCAGGATTGCCAACCCCGGCCTTTCGCATTTTGCAGGAAGGGGATTCCTTCGCCGAGGTATTGGAAGAGATTGGCCCGGCGGTGATGGTGAAGCCCGCTCATGAGGGCTCCAGTATCGGCATGTGCCGGGCTGGCAGCGAGGCTCAGTTGCAAGAGGCCTTTGCGGAAGCCAAGCGTTATGACGGACTGGTGTTTGCCGAGCAGTGGGTGAATGGCCCGGAATATACGGTTGCCATTCTCAATGGCCAGGCCTTGCCGGTGATTGGGCTGAAGACCGAGCATACGTTTTACGATTACGAGGCCAAGTACCTCAGTAACGATACCCGTTACCTGCTGCCTTGCGGCCTGAGTCAGGCTGAGGAGCAACAGTTGCAGGCACTGGCCCTGAAGGCCTTTGAAATGGTCGGTTGCAGCGGCTGGGGGCGGGTGGATGTGATGCGCGACCAGCAAGGCGGCTTCTGGCTGCTGGAGGTCAACACGGTGCCGGGGATGACCGATCACAGCTTGGTGCCCATGGCGGCGAAAGCAGCCGGCCTGAGCTTTGAAGAGCTGGTCCTGCGGATTTTGGAACAGAGCCTGCGTGACTAGGCAAGGATTGGGTTGAAGATGCGTGCGCCAGGGCGAAACCAGAACGGTAAGAAGCGGATCAAGCGGGGAGCCACGCCTTCCCGTGCGCCCCGTCAGCCGATTTCCCTGGCGCCGTACTGGAAACAGGTGTTGGCGCTGCCCTGGCGGCTGATCGGGTTAGCGGTGCTGATTCCGGCGGTTGCTGTACTGCTGGTGCAAAGCGTGAGCTTGGCCTTGCAGCATTTTGACCGGAACGTAGGCCAGATAGAGATTTCCGGAGATTTCCAGAACCTGACGCGAGAATCCTTGTATCGGGAACTGGTCTATCTCACGGAACAGAGTTTTTTCCTGGTGGACTTGAAGGAAGCCCAGGCCAGGGTTGAGAGCTTGCCTTGGGTGGAAAGCTCCCAGGTGGCACGGGTCTGGCCCAACCGGCTGCATTTCCGGATCAAGGAGCATCAGCCGATCGCGCTTTGGGGAGAGACCCAGTTGTTGAGCCAGACCGGCGAGCTGTTTGAGCCAGAGGATCGCAGCCGCTATGGGCATTTGCCCCAGTTGCGGGGGCCCCAGGGTAGTCAGCATACCCTCTGGCAGAACTATGTAAGTTGGAGCCAGGCGCTGGACTCCCTTGGGATGACAGTGTCGGGCATTAGTCTGGCGGCGCGGGGCGCCTGGGAAATTCAGCT
Source organism: Gammaproteobacteria bacterium (assembly GCA_029268325.1). GTDB lineage: Bacteria > Pseudomonadota > Gammaproteobacteria > Pseudomonadales > Oleiphilaceae > JAEZAA01. The sequence goes on from JAJUGC010000272.1 coordinate 2,402, forward strand.
GGACGAGGGAATTCTCATCAAGCTGGGACGCGAGGACTTGCAAGGCAAGATGGATCGATTGCAGAAAATCTTTCGCGCCGAGCTTCGGGACAAGCTTCCCGAGATAGAAATATTGGATGCGCGCTATGCCAACGGGCTGGCGGTGCGTTGGAAGGCGCGGGCCAATAACGGTTAACCATTGATCGGAAGAAGCTTGTGGCGTCGTGGAAAGGCATGGGAGTTAACAAGCAGTTGGGTGACAAGATGATTGTTGGACTGGATATCGGAACATCCAAAGTAGTGGCCATCGTGGGCCAGAAAACGCCCGATGGACAAATCGAGATCGTCGGCATCGGCTCCCATCCGTCGCGGGGACTGAAGCGGGGCGTGGTGGTCAATATCGAGGTGACGGTACAGGCGATCCAGCGGGCGATCGAAGAAGCGGAGCTGATGGCGGGCTGTCAAATCCACTCGGTCTATGTGGGAATCGCAGGCAGCCATGTGCGTAGCATGAACTCCCATGGCATCGTGGCCATCCGTGACCGCGAGGTGCGACACGCGGACCTGGACCTGGTGCTGGATGCCGCCCAGGCGCTGGCGATTCCTGCCGACCAGAAGATTTTGCACGTGATTCCCCAGGAATACGTCATCGACAACCAAGAGGGCATCAAAGAGCCTCTGGGCATGTCGGGCGTGCGTCTGGAGGCCAAGGTGCACCTGGTGACCTGTGCCGTGAACGCCTATCAGAATATCGAAAAGTGCGTGAAGCGCTGCGGGTTGGAAGTGGATGACATCATGCTGGAACAGTTGGCTTCCAGCTATGCGGTGTTGACCGATGATGAGAAAGAGCTGGGCGTGTGTCTGGTGGATATCGGCGGCGGCACCACGGATATCGCCATTTTTACCGGGGGCTCCATCCGGCATACGTCGGTGATTCCCATCGCCGGGGATCAGGTGACCAATGATATCGCCATGGCGTTGCGTACACCGACCCAGAATGCCGAGGAGATCAAGATCAAGTACGCCTGCGCCCTGACCCAGCTGGCGGGAGCCGATGAAACCATCAAGGTGCCCAGCGTGGGGGACCGTCCCTCACGGGATCTGTCCCGCCAAGCGCTGGCGGAGGTGGTCGAGCCCCGTTACGAGGAGCTGTTCACCCTGGTGCAGTCCGAGCTGCGCCGCAGCGGCTACGAGGACCTGGTGGCGGCGGGAATTGTCTTGACCGGCGGCACTTCCCGCATGGAAGGCGTGGTGGAGTTGGCGGAAGAAATTTTCCATATGCCTGTGCGTTTGGCAGTTCCACAGGGTATGACCGGTTTGGCCGATGTCGTGAATAACCCGATGTACTCCACGGGAGTGGGTTTACTGGTTTATGGCTTCAAACAGCAGGAGCTGGGGCGAGTGTTACCGGCCAGACATGATGATTCCTTGAATGTCTTGGAGCGCTTCAAGAACTGGTTCAAGGGTAATTTCTAATCGAGTTTTGATGACGTCAGTCGCGAAAAAAAGCATAGCTATACCTATAAAAGGAGAAGGGGA
>JAJUGC010000273.1 GCA_029268325.1 Gammaproteobacteria bacterium
CAAGTAAGTTGGCGGCATCGAATTAGGTACGATAGCGGGTGAACCCGCCGCTCGGGGTTGGATTAGAGTGATCGAGGAAAACAAGCGTACTGTGATCAAGCTCATCCAGCTGGTTTGGAACCAAGGTAATCATGCCCTGGTGCGGCCTTTACTGGATGTGGGGTTTGTTTATCAAGGCTCTTTGAGCGAGGCTCCCATGGATGCCCAGGAATTTTTGGACCATGCCCGCTCGATCCGTGAATCGGTTGCGGACTTCCACGTAGCGATTGAAGAAATCGTTGCCGAGAACGACAGCGTCGTGACCTTTTCCAGTTTGGCGGGACAACTCGTTAAGCCCGTGTTCGGCTTGCCCCCATCCGATCGGGTTGTCTCCCTACCGGTTGTCTCCATCTACCATCTCCGCCACGGCAGAGTGCGGGATCTCACCACCCTTTACGATGTGCAGGCTATCAAACGGCAGCTGGGCGTGTCCTGAGCCTGTTTGGGGCCGATGCATTGGGACAGCTGCCTGACCGCGACAGTCCTGTGGGAACAGGCTATCCTAAAGTCACAGGTTCTTATCGTTTACCTGCCAGCACCGGAGTGCGTATTGTCCCCGGCGTGATGCAGGTGGAGCCAGACTGTTCTTGAGGTAGCATCGCAACCGATGATTTTGACTGACAAAATTGACCAGGGGTGGCTGGATGGAGCGCTCCGCAGGCCTTCCCCCAACTATAATGCCCGCCCGGATCCTAATGATCTGAGCCTGCTGGTGATCCATAACATCAGCTTGCCGCCGGGGCGGTTCGGCGGGCAACAGGTGGAGCAGTTATTCTGTAACTGTCTCGATTGGAATGAACACCCGTTCTTCGCAACGATCCAGGGGCTGGAGGTTTCTTCCCATCTGTTTATCCGCCGTAATGGCGAAATTATCCAGTTCGTGCCTTTCCATGAACGGGCCTGGCATGCGGGGCGTTCCGAGTTCCAAGGGCGCAGCGGCTGCAACGACTTTTCCATCGGCATTGAACTGGAAGGCACGGACGATACGCCCTATGAGCCGGTTCAATATGAGCACCTGGCCCGGGTAACCTGTACCCTGATGCGGGCCTATCCGGCCATCACCCTGGACCGGATCGTTGGCCACAGTGATATTGCGCCAGGGCGCAAAACGGATCCCGGCCCCAGCTTTGACTGGAACCATTATCGTGCGCTGGTTGCCCGTCGCTTGATTCCCGAGTCGGTTTAAAGAGAGCTTTCTGATGCGGTTTGTACTATTACTCCTGACCTATGTGATTCAGCGACGGTTCAATATGGCCTTGGGTCGCCAGTTAGATGGCTGGGCGCTCAGCCTGCAGCACTGGTTCCGCCATCGGCTGCCGGGCCGAGCCTCCCATGGCTGGGGGCTGTTCTCGGCAGCGGTAGTATTGCCGGTTCTGACGACGGGCTTGGTGAGTGTCCTGATTCAGGATTGGTTGTTTGGTATGGCCCACCTGTTCTTACAGCTCTTTATCCTGTTCCTGGCCTTGGGCAGCCCCTTGCAAAAAGAACAGTTCAACGCCTACCTGGATGCCTGGCGGGCCCAGAACTATGAGGCGGCCTACCGGTATGCCCGGGACATTGGCTACGTACCGGACGCTCCGCTGAAGGACGAGGCCCAGTTGCATTGGCTGGTGTGGCGCGCGTTCCTGGAGCAGACCTTTAGCCGCTACTTTAGTGTCTTTTTCTGGTTCATGGCCCTGGGAGCCGTGGGCGCACTGGCGACCCGGCTGGTGAACCATGCGGCCCATTCGGGGCAAACGGAGTCGCTGCGGGCCGTGGCTGCGCGGGTGGACCACCTGGTTCAGTGGATTCCCAGCCGGTTGCTGGCACTGACCTTTGCCTTGGTGGGGAACTTTGTAGAAGCGGTTCGCAACAGTCTGAACGAGATGATCGACCCGTCCGGGGCCTCATCGAGGGTCTTGCAGCAGGCCGCTGCCGGCGCCCTGGGCATGCGCGGTATTCCAGAGCAGGGTAAGGTGGAATTCCAGGATAAGGATGCCCAGAGCCTGCTCAACCTGAGGGATCTTCTCAACCGGAGTGTGCTGGTCTGGTTTATGGTGCTGGCGGCGCTGGTGCTGGCCGGCGCCTGGTGAGAACTAAGCTAGAACTCCGCGTAAGGCTTCAGGTTGGGCTGGAGCTGGCGTAGAAAGTCGGCCAGGCTGTCGCAGAGGACTTCGTCTTTGCGCCGCCGGCCCGGCTGCTCCCGCAGGATCACCCCCCGTTCATTATCCAGGCTGATCACCTTCTCGTCTTGCTGGACACCAATAAAGAAGCTGAGTGGGCTGCGCTGCTTGAGACGCACAAAGGCGTGGCCCAACTGGTTGGCCTTGAGTTGTTCCAGATCCTGAGGATTCCACACCTGAATCAGCCCGATCTCTCCCCAGGGACTGTCTACCCGGATGCCATCGGCCCAGAGGCTGCCGTAAAAGGTGAGAAGATCCCGGTGAACGGCCACCTCCAGACCTTTTTCTACTTCCGGTAAGGGGTTTTCGTCCTCACGCTCCGTGGGCAGCCAGTAAATCCGTTCCTGTTGCCGGTCCACTTGCTGGATGCTGGGCGACTCCCAGTCTTCCTGCCAGGGGCTGAAAGGCAGTGAGCCATATTGGGATTGAAACCGTTGCACGTAGTCCTGGTAGAGGGCTCGGAGCGCTTGCAGTACGTCTTTGTTCACAATAGATCCTTGATACCTGCGTATTTGGGTTTTAAGGGCTGGGCCACAACCAGGCAGCGCCCCGGACGCCGCTGGAGTCGCCATGCTTGGCTTGCAGCAGGCGGGTGTTGACCTGATCAGAAAAAATGTACTGTCCCCAACGTTTGGGAACCTCCGTATAGAGAAGTTCGAGGTTGGACATGCCGCCGCCCAGAACGATCACTTCCGGGTCGACGATATTGATCACCGTGGCGAGAGCCCGTGCGAGACGGCCCAGGTAATCCTCCAGGCAAAGAGAGGCGTGGCGATCATCCAAGGCTGCCCGCTGGACAATATCCGCCGGGCTCAGGCTGATTCCGGTACGCTCTTGGTAGGTTCGGGAAAAACCGGGGCCGGACAGCCAGGTCTCGATGCAACCCTGTTTGCCACAGTAACAGGCAGAGGACTGTTCGTCGGGGTGTTTGGGCCAGGGCAGGGGGTTGTGTCCCCATTCTCCGGCAATGGCGTTGGGGCCGGAAACCAGCCCGCCATGAATCACCAAGCCGCCACCGACCCCGGTTCCAAGGATGACGCCAAACAGGCTGGCGGCCCCTTGACCGGCACCATCGGAATATTCCGACCAGGCAAAGCAGTCCGCATCGTTGGCGATCCGCACCGGGCGGTCCAGGGCTCGTTCCAGATCACCTTTCAGATCCTGCCCGATCAGGCACACGCTGTTGGCATTCTTCACCCGCCCATGGTCGGGGGAGAGGGTGCCGGGAATGCCTAATCCCAGGGTGCCTGTCTGCCCCAGCTTGGCTTCGGTTTGGTGGATCAGCTCCAAGATGGCCTGCAACATGAGCTGGTAATCATGGCTGGGGCTGGCGGTTCGTTGGCGAAGCAAGGGAGTGCCTTGTTCATCTATAGCTATGATCTCGAGTTTGGTGCCGCCGACATCAATACCTAGTCTTACGCTCATCCATTAATCCGCTCAAATCAACCAGCCGCCCATCATACCCCATTGCCAGCGGGGCTGAAGTCAAGTTTTGCGCGATTTGCACATACTTACTGCGCCTATGTTATTGTGACATACATCGCCTTTTTACAAGTTCGACTACAATGAAGAAGGGCGGGTGTTCACTTTTTATGCCGAATTATAAGAACAGCGAGGAGCAAGTTGTGAAGAGTATCCTGTTGCCGGCCATCAAATTGATGAATC
>JAJUGC010000274.1 GCA_029268325.1 Gammaproteobacteria bacterium
GACGTACCCCATAGCTCACCACGGAGCGTTCCGGCCCATAGCGAGTGACCACCGGCGGCTGATTCATCAACGCAACCCGAAAGGCGGAAATGGGCTGAAGCAAGGCTTGGCTGGCATACTGGATCGGGTCAATGTCCAGGGTCGCCAGCACCTCAGGCGTTACCCATCCGGCGCAGGTCTTATCTCGAGGAAAGCTCTGCTTATCCAGAATCCGCACCGTCAAACCGCTATGCCGTAGCGCCCAAGCCAGCGAAGACCCCGCCGGCCCACCACCAACAATCAGAATATTTGAATGCTGCATGGCTAGCTCTCCTGCTCTGAGAACAGGCTGACGCTCGCGGATTTTCGATACAGATGCTTTCGGTTGCGGGGAACCTGATTATTTCGGTCACGGGCGAAAACCACCTGGAATAACTGCAAGTTGCCCACCTTGAACGCGGCCACAGAGCCCGCCAGGTAAAGCCGCCACATACGCACGAACTCGTGATCGTACATAGCCTCTACCTGATGCTCATTTTGACGATAGCGCTCATACCAATGGGTTAAGGTTTCGGCGTAATGCATACGCAGGTTTTCTACATCCAGTACCGAAAAGGGTCCCTGCTCAAAAATACCCACAAACTCTGCTATGCTCGGGGGATAGGCTCCGGGAAAGATGCGTTTTTCAATCCAGCCGTTCATCCGGGCTGGCCGATTACGGCCAATACTGTGGATCAGCCCGACTCCGCCCTCGTTAAGGGAGCGATCGATCACACGGGCCAACTGGCGGTAATTGTCCAGGCCTACATGCTCCAGCATGCCCACCGACACAAACACATCGTAACGGCCGGTGATGTTGCGGTAGTCGTCCTCAATGAAAAGTACCCGATCCGCCACGCCCTGGCGCACCGCCTGCTCACGGGCGTATTGGACCTGCTCCCGGGAGATATTGTAAGAGGTGACCTCCACGCCATACTTGGCCGCCATATAGCATGCCAAGCCGCCCCAGCCCGACCCGGCCTCGACCACCTTCATGCCAGGCTGCAGCATCAACTTGCGACACACCAGTTCCAGCTTGGCGAGTTGTGCTTGTTCCAAGGTCATGTCGGGACGCTCGAAATAGGCACAGGTATATTGCATGGCCTCCCGATCCAGCCAGAGCTGGTAGAAGTCATTGCCCAGGTCATAGTGGTGGTGGATATTGTCCCTAGCCTGGCGGATTCCCGTGGAGCGGGGCGCTTGGTCTCGCCAGACGGTTTTCAGCAGCCCCGGACTACGATCCTTGAGTTGGCGCAAGGCAAGGTAGACAGTCTCCATAAAGGTACCCAGATCACCTTCAACCTCTATGCGCCCTGCTCCGTACAGATCTCCAAAGTTGACTGACGGATTGGATATCAGCAGATAAACCGCCAACCGGTCGCCCACATGAAGGATAAACTGGGGCCGGCATTTTGGCGGCTCTATGGTTGACCCATCCCATAGTTGAAAACGGACGGGAGGTGACTCCAACAGCCTCAGTAACGAATGAAGCAACCACCGTTCAATGGGTGAGGATGGCGCCACTGATCTGGAGTCAAACAATGGAAAAGGCTGTAACGCCTGGGTAGCGGCCATATTGGGTGAAACGGCACCAGTCTGCTCGAAGGCGGGCGTCTGGGCAGTTTTCTTATAGGGCATGGTGTCCGTCTCCTTCATCATCCTTGTAGCAACGAATCATCCACAATCGACCGCTGCACGAATGGGCACAGCGGACGCAAAGAACAATTCTCATGGAGCGGCAGGCAATTGCTGCCGGGCATACAGAAACATCCCTAATCCAACGACACAGGCTGCAATCAGCCGAGCCGCGAACTATATAGCCCTGATACTCCAAACAACGAGACGTAGTGCCAGCTAGTATAAAGAGCGCCCAAAAGGAGGACAAAGCATGGAGTTAGTAATGGAACGCTTGAGTTCCAAGGCAAAGAAAACAAGGAAAATGGTGTAGCAAAGGGAGTAGATTCCAAAGCCTGAGCACAATGGGCGACGGGCACGGGAAAATGTAGCCTCCCCCAATGATCGCTGCCCTGGCCTTTCCCCTTATTCGCTTGAACTGTATGTATTGATACGGGAAGCGAAAACTATCATTCATCCCCCCGTTCCGGATTCCACCTAGGGAGCAAACTCCGGTGACCAACGAAGTTGCGCACCATTGGTCCTTGGCGACCTATTTCATCGGTGTGGTCGTTATTTGCGCCATTATGCTGGGCGCGTCTTACATCCTGGGCGGTCGGACCTGGGGCCGGGCCAAGAACGATCCGTTCGAGTCCGGCGTCGTCTCCGTGGGGACGGCGCGCCTGCGCATTTCCGCCAAGTTCTACCTGGTGACCATGTTCTTCGTCATCTTCGACGTGGAAGCCCTGTTTCTGTTCGCCTGGGCCGTGTCCGTCCGTGAAAGCGGCTGGGCGGGCCTGATCGAGGCGGCGATCTTCATCGTGATTCTGCTGGTAGGCCTGGCCTATCTCTGGCGCCTGGGGGCGCTGGACTGGGCACCACAACGCAAGCAACGGGTCCAGGCGCGCCGGACCACGAGAGGTATCCCATGAAATACACCCTGACCCGCGCCAATCCAGACAGCAGCCAGTACCCCCAGCAAAAACGGGAAACCGTGCCCGACCCCATGGAGCAGCAGGTCCATCGCAGCATCTTCATGGGCAAGCTGGAAACCGTGCTGCACTCGGCGGTGAACTGGGGACGCAAGAACTCCCTCTGGCCCTATAACTTTGGCCTGTCCTGCTGCTACGTGGAAATGGCCACCGCCTTCACCGCCCCCCATGACATTGCCCGCTTCGGCGCGGAGGTCATTCGCGCCTCGCCCCGGCAGGCGGACTTCATGGTGATTGCCGGTACCGTGTTTATGAAAATGGCCCCCGTGATCCAGCGCCTGTACGAGCAAATGCTGGAGCCCAAATGGGTGATTTCCATGGGCTCCTGCGCCAATTCCGGAGGCATGTATGACGTCTACTCCGTGGTCCAGGGCGTCGACAAGTTTTTGCCGGTGGATGTCTACATTCCCGGTTGCCCACCCCGGCCGGAGGCGATGCTGGAAGGGCTGATGCTGTTGCAGAAATCCATTGGCAAGGAGCGCCGCCCCTTGTCCTGGGTGGTGGGGGAGCAAGGCATCTACAAGCCCAATTTGCCCTCCCAACGGGAAACCAAGCGGGCCCAACGAATTATCGCGACGACGTTACGTAGCCCCGACGAAATTTGAGACCACAGGTTTAACCATGGCAGCACCCGCAACCGCAGAACCAGCCGTGACCGCCAACGATTCAGAAGTGGTGCAGGCGCTCTATGCTCGATTCGGCCGCAACACCTTTGTCTTGCAGCCAACCGGGGACGGGATGCCAACCCTGTGGGTACCCCGCGACCAGCTCCTGGAGGTATTGCGCTTTCTCAAGGAACTGCCCCGCCCTTACGTGATGCTGTATGACCTCAGCGCCATGGACGAGCGCCTGCGCCAGCACCGCGACGGTCTGCCCCCGGCCGACTTCACCGTGTTCTACCAACTGCTGTCGATCGAGCGCAACGACGACATCCGCATCAAGGTGGCTTTGACCCTGGACAGCCTGTGGGTGCCCACCATCACCAAGCTCTGGCCCAATGCCAACTGGTACGAGCGGGAGCTGTGGGACATGTTCGGCATTGAAGTGCAGGGCCATCCGCTCCTGGTCCGCATCCTGATGCCCCGCACCTGGAAGGGACACCCCCTGCGCAAGGACCATCCGGCCCGGGCCACGGAGTTCGACCCATTTCTGCTGGACGCCGCCCGCCAGGACGCAGAGCAGGACGCGTTGCTCTTTCGTCCCGAAGAATGGGGCATGAAGCCTGGCAGGGACGGAACC
>JAJUGC010000275.1 GCA_029268325.1 Gammaproteobacteria bacterium
CCTATATCGTTGTGGCCAACCACCAGGACAATCTGGATCTCGTCGTATTGGGCGGCTATCTGCCGCGGCGTACCGTGAGCGTGGGCAAAAAGAGCCTGCGCTGGATTCCTTTGTTCGGCATCATGTACTGGCTGGCGGGCAATGTGCTGATTGACCGGGGAGATCGCCGGCGGGCCCTGGACGCCATGGGGGCTGTGGTGAAAGCCCTGCAAGAGCGCAACACCAGGATCTGGATCTTTCCCGAAGGCACGCGCAGCCGTGGCCGGGGCTTGGTGCCCTTCAAGAAAGGCGCTTTCCATACGGCCATCCAGGCGGGCGTGCCCATTGTGCCGGTCTGTGTCAGCTCCTATGCCCAACAGGCGGACTTCAATCGCCTGACCAGTGGCAAGGTGCGGGTGCAGGTGTTGGAGCCGATTTCTACCGAAGGTTTGACGAGCAGCGATGTACCTGAGTTGATGGAGCGCTGCCGGGAGCAGATGCAAGCCACGATCGCTGAGCTGGACCAGCAGACTCAGTCCGCTCCAGGGCGTCCTCCCATGGCGATTGGCTTAAAGGCCGACGCCTAGACAGTTCCATGCCCTGCCGCCCAGAGGCTGGTAGGGCATGCCAGGATCTGGCAGTTCCTCTAGAATAGGGGCTCTTTTGCTACAGGACCTGTCAGACCGTGCTCAGCTATCAGCATTCCTATCATGCCGGCAATTTTGCCGACGTTCACAAGCACCTGATCCTTTCCCGCCTGCTGGAAGCTTTGCAGCGCAAGGACAAACCCTTTTGCTATTTCGAGACCCACGCCGGACGGGGCCGCTATAACCTGACCGAAGCCGAAGCCCAGAAAACCGCCGAGTACCGGCAAGGCATTGGTCGGCTCTGGGAGCAAGCGCAGATTCCGGATTTGGCACGGCCCTATCTGGCGGCGATCCAGGAGCTCAACCCGCACGCACCGCTTCGGTACTATCCTGGCTCGCCCGCCGTCGCCCACCGTTGGCTGCGCGACCAGGACCGTATGCAACTGATGGAACTGCATCCCCAGGAAGTGCAGCCTTTGCGAGAGCTCTTCCGCGGCGACCGGCGGGTGGGTGTGCATCAACGGGATGGCTTTGAAGGGGTGCTGGCTTTGACGCCGCCTCCTGAAAAGCGGGGGTTGGTTCTGATCGATCCCAGCTATGAGCTGAAAGAAGATTACCGACAGCTCCCCCAGTGGGTGGACAAGCTGTTTCAGCGCTGGTCATCGGCGGTGTGCGCCATTTGGTATCCCTTACTGCCCCAGGGCCGCCACCAGTTGTTGCTGAGAGGCCTGGAGCAAAGCGGCTTGCGTAAAATTCTGGTGGCGGAGCTGGAAGTGTCCGCACCTGGTGAAACCGGCATGTACGGCAGCGGCATGGCCGTAGTCAATGCGCCCTGGCAGCTGGATCAGGAACTGGAACAGTTGATGCCCTGGCTGGCGGCCGAGCTGGGTCAGGATGCCCAGGCCCGACAACGGGTTACCTGGTTGGTGCCGGAGTAGGCCATCAGGAATTAGACTTTCGTGCAGCCACAAAAAAGCCCTTGCAGCAATGTGCTGCAAGGGAATCTGAAGTCCCGTTGCCAGGCCCGAAGGCACTGGTTTCGGCCATTGCTCTGCTGTGGGCCGGTTGGCCCACTAGGTTGTCTAAGGGGGTCTTAGAAACCTATTCACCGCGCGCGCTCCTGCGTGCGATTCGGGTTCCGCCAAACCTGCCCTGGCAGGCCGGGTTTGGCAGTCAAGTCGATACGTTAATGCCTACAGGGTTGGCCCACTGCTTAGCAGTAGTAGATGCTGTTCAGGTATTCGGCCAGCGCCTTCAGGTTGAGACGCTCCTGTTCGGTGTGGGCCACACAGATTTTCAGATCCTGATATTCCATGGGTATATCCTCCTCGGGTTCCCGGTTGTGGTATCAGATTTGCGAACATGGCGTTTGGGCAAGACACTCGCACATGGCAACTTATGGGCTTCAGTGTAAGTAAAGCCTGCGGGGCTTGCTTGACTGCCTGTATCATTCTGTTGACCTTCCGTTGCAACTGTCGGTTGATGCCGGAGAAGCGGCAGGTAGGGGCGAAGTGGACACTGCCTCCCTGCTAGGAACTATACTGAACCCCTATTTGAAGATTTTCCGGACTGTTATGCTGGGAAGCCTCGTCTGGGACGAGTGCAGGAAGGCGCTGAAACGGAATTGGTTCCTGGAATGCAGTCTTACGTGATCGGATGGTTTGATATGGAATCAGAAGTTACCGTTGCCGGCTCTTCGGTGAAAGCGGTGTTTCAGGCGCTGTTGGAACGCAAGGTATCGCAGTCTTTGATTGAAGAGCGTGTCGGGGTTCGTCTCGATGAGCTGGACGATCAGGATGCCCGGGTCGCGCTCGGCCGTTTCCATCAGCTGTGGGAGCTGGCCCTGGAGCAAACGGGCGATCCCGCCCTGGGGCTCCATCTGGGCGAGCAGCTGGATATGAGCCGCATGGGGGTGATCGGCCATATTGTATTCAATAACCGCACCCTGGGACGGGCCTTGCAGCAATATGTGCGCCTGGCGCAAGTGGCGAACGAAGGCGTTGCCGTGAGCCTGCGGGACCAGGACGGCCTGGCAGTGCTGGAGTGGCACTGCGAGCGTCCGGAATACTACTCCATTCCCAATATGGACCGTACCATGGCGCTGGCCATTACCCGGGCGCGGCGTTTCGTCAGTGAAAAGCTGTATCTGGAACGGGTCACCTTTCAGCATGAAAAGCCGGATTATGCGCCGGAATATGAGCGGATTTTCGGTTGCCCGGTACTCTTTGGCCAACCCAGTTGCTCCATCGTGTTCCGTCGTCATTACCTGGATTACGAGTTGCCCCAGCGCAACCCCTATTTGCACCAGATCCTGACCCGCCATGTGGAACGTCTGCTGCGCCGCCTGGCGTTTCGCAATACCCTGTCCCACAAGGTCAAGGGGATTGTGTCCAAGCATCTGTCTCTGGGGGAGCTGGATGCGGAGGTGGTGGCCGAGCAGTTGCATATGAGTCGCCACACCCTGTATCGCAAGCTCAAGCAGGAAGGCCAGTCGTTCCAAGGGCTGGTGGAAGAGGTCCGCAAGGAAAAGGCGATCCGCTATCTGAAGGAAGACCGCTACGCCTTGAGCGAAATTGCCTTTTTGCTCGGCTTCTCCGAACTGAGTGCCTTTAGCCGGGCCTTCAAACGCTGGACTGGCGAGTCACCGGCCAACTACCGGCAGAATCGCAAGGCGAAGGAAAGCAAAGCTAAAGAAGATAAAGTCAAAGAAGACTAAAGCTGTAGCAGGTTGCCGATTGGGCGGTCAGGCAGTGGTCGATCGCCAAAAATCTTGGCAATCAGGTCGCCGGGCCGCACTAGACGCCTGTGGGTGCGGGCAAACAGATAGCCTTCGGTCTGGCTGACCAGTGCAATACGCTGGTTGGGGTACGGCTGGTTCAGCAACACCAGGTCACCGAACGGATGGTCCCGATGGAGGTAGGTGCCCAGGGGCACCCGATAGGTCACTAAGCCGGCGTAAGGCGCCTTGATCAGGTCAATGGCTTCCAGCGGACTCACATGGACTTGGGGCTGGGGAAAGTCTTGGGGGCTCTCTGCAATCACACCAAACCGGATCAGGTAGCTATAAAGACGCCGGGCGTCTTCGCTGGCCCAGTCATCCTGCACATCATATTGGCCGCGGTATTCCACGGTAGCGGCATGACAGGCCATGGGGATAGGGAATTCCGGATAGCGCTTGGCCAGTTCATGCCAGACTTGCAGGTGGGTGCCGTCAAAGGCAATAACGCCTTGCAGATCCTCTACCATCACATATTTGATGCCCAGTACCTCGGCCAGCTCC
>JAJUGC010000276.1 GCA_029268325.1 Gammaproteobacteria bacterium
GGCGGCGGCGGGCTTCTTCACGGGTGCGGCCGTAGGCAATGAGCTTGGCCAGCATGGGGTCATAGTAAGGCGTGACTTGCTGACCCGTGCGAATACCTGCGTCAATGCGGATACCTTCGGCCTCCTCGGGGAGCCATTGCAGAATCGGCCCGGTCTGGGGCATGAAGTTCTGGGCCGGATCTTCGGCATAAAGGCGCACTTCGATGGCGTGGCCCTGGATGTGGATTTCGTCCTGGGTCAGAGGCAGGGGGGCGCCTGCGGCAACCATCAACTGCCAGGCGACTAGGTCGGTTCCGGTGACCAGTTCCGTGACCGGGTGCTCCACCTGCAGGCGGGTGTTCATTTCCAGTAAGTAGAAGTTCTTGTCCTTATCCACCAGGAACTCCACCGTGCCGGCGCCGACATAGTTTCAGGACTTGGCGGCCTGAACCGCGGCCTCCCCCATGCGGCGGCGCAGGTCGGGATCGACGAAGGGAGAGGGGGCTTCTTCCACCACCTTTTGGTGGCGACGCTGGATGGAGCAGTCCCGCTCACCCAGATAGACCCCATTGCCCAGTTTGTCGGCAAACACCTGAATTTCGATGTGACGCGGGCGAATCAGGGCCTTCTCCAGGATCAGCTCGCCGCTGCCGAAGGCGTTTTTGGCTTCGGAGCGCGCGGTCTTGATCTGGGAGATCAGTTCGGATTCCTCAAACACCAGGCGCATCCCCCGGCCACCCCCGCCGGCGGAAGCCTTGATCATGACCGGAAAGCCGATGCGCTTGGCTTCGCTGACCAGCCGCTCATCGCTCTGGTCATCACCTTCGTATCCGGGAATGCAGGGCACATCCGCCTCCAGCATGGCAATCTTGGACAGGCGCTTGCTGCCCATCAGCTCGATCGCCTCCGCGGGCGGGCCGATAAACTCCAGGCCGGCGGCTTGGCAGGCCCGTGCGAAATCGGCATTTTCAGAAAGAAAACCATAGCCGGGATGCACCGCATCAGCACCGGATTTGCGACAGGCTTCGATGATGCTATCGGCGAGCAGGTAGGACTCTCCCACAGGAGCCGGGCCAATGCAGACGGCTTCATCGGCCAGTTGCACATGGGGAGCATCAATGTCGGCTTCGCTGTAGACGGCAACCGTCCGATAGCCCATGGCCTTGGCTGTGCGGATGACTCGTACTGCAATTTCACCACGGTTGGCAATTAGAATCTTGGAGAACATGAGGTGCCCTCGAATCTGAAGTTGTTGTCCTCCCCTCTCCCTTCTGGCCGGGCCGCGCAGGCAGAGGGGCTGGGGGTGAGGGCTCAAGGTCTCAGGCAGGCTGGGAGTCCATTCCGGTCTGAGCGTTGCGGCCCTCTCCCGAACCCTCTCCCCAGAGGGAGAGGGAACTATTCATGTCGCTTTCAACTATCCGAAGCCCAGCTGGGCAGCCGTTTCTGGATAAAGGCCATGGTGCCTTCCTGACCTTCCGGGCTTTGCACGGCCTTGGAAAACTCCCGGGCGGCATCATCCAGCAGGGCTTCCAGATCCGGTTGGCCCACCCGTAGCATCAGCTGCTTGGTCACCCGGTTGGCATGGGGCGCGCAGCGCTTGACCTGATCCAGCACTTCGCGGAGCTGGTTTTCCAGTGTGTCGGCCGTATCGCAGACGTAATGCACCAAGCCCAGACGATAGGCTTCGGTGCCGTCGAACCTGGCTCCCAGCAGGGCCAGGCGGCGCGCCTGGGTCAGACCAATGCGGGTGACGACAAAGGGAGCGATCTGGGCCGGAATAATGCCCAGGCCGGTTTCCGGCAGGCCGAACTTGGCGTCGCTGGCTGCGATCGCCACATCCGACACGCAAGCCAGGCCGAAGCCGCCGCCCAGCACGGCGCCCTCCAGCACCACGATGACGGTTTGCGGTGATTGGTTGACCTGGGTGATCAGCCGGCCAAAGGCGCGGTTCATGGCAAAGATGGGGTCTTCGGCGGAGCGTCCCAGGTTGGCCCGGGCAGTCGCCATGTCCTTGATATCCGCACCGGCGCAGAAATGGCCGCCGGCACCGCGCAGGACCACGGCGCGGTATTGGTCGCTGTCGGCTATGGTCTGGAACAGCTCGGTCAGCTCCTGCACCATCAGCAGGCTCATGGCGTTGCGGGCTTGGGGGCGATTAAAGGTAACCTGCAGGACGGGGCCCTTGGATTCCAGAAGCAGTGTTTCCATTTGTGGCAGATTCATGGCGACTCCTTAGTTTTTCTTTTTGCCCGGCAGGATGTTCATCAGTTTGCAGATAATGCCCAGCATGATTTCGTCGGCCCCCCCACCGATGGAGACCAAGCGCACGTCCCGATAGGCGCGGGACAGAGGGTTGTCCCACATAAAGCCCATGCCGCCCCAGTACTGGAGGCAGGAGTCGGTGACTTCACGCCCGAGACGACCGGCCTTGAGCTTGGCCATAGAGGCTTTCATGGTGACATCCTTGCCGTTGATGTATTCCTCGGCGCACTGGTAAACCAGCGCCCGCAACGCCTCCACCTCGGTTTGCAGCTCCGCCATGCGGAAGTGGATCGCCTGGTTGTCGATCAGGGGTTGACCAAAGGTGTGGCGCTCCCGGCAGTAGTCGATGGTTTTCTGGATGCAGCCATCCAACGCCTTGAGCACATTGGCCGCTCCCCACAGACGTTCTTCCTGGAACTGGAGCATCTGCATCATAAAGCCCATGCCTTCAGCCCCAATACGATAGCGTTGCGGCACCCGCACCTCATCGAAGAACACCTGGGCGGTTTCCGAGGAGCGCATGCCCAGCTTGTCCAAAGGCGGCGCGACCGTGATGCCCGGTGTTTTCATGGGCACCACGATCAGGGACTTGTTCTTGTGGGGCTTGTCGTCGGAGGTGTTGGCCAGCAGGCAGATGAAATCCGCGCTGGGGGCGTTGGTGATCCACATCTTGGTGCCGGAGATGACGTAGTCATCGCCATCCTTACGGGCAGTCGTCTTGAGTCCGGCCACATCGGAGCCGGCACCGGGCTCGGATACCCCGATACAGCCGACCAACTCGCCCCGAATCGCCGGAGCCAGGAACTCTGCTTTGAGCTCGTCCGACCCGAAGCGGGCCAGTGCCGGCGTGCACATATCGGTTTGCACCCCGATGGCTAGGGCAACGCCACCGGCCTCACAGGCCCCCAATTCTTCGGCGGCGACCAGGTTATAGCTGTAGTCGAGCCCCATGCCCCCGTACTTTTCCGGTTTGCTGATTCCCAAAAGGCCAAGGTCTCCCAGCTTTTTGAAGATCTCATGAATGGGGAAGCGACCGGCTTTTTCCCATTCGTCCACGTAAGGGTTGAGTTCGTTTTGGACAAAGTTGCGTACGGTACGGCGGATTTCGTTGTGTTCCTGGGTGAAGAGCATGGTTTGTGCCTCTTGTTCAAAACTCGGTGTTGAATCACCCCTCTCCCTCTGGGGAGAGGGGCCGGGGGAGAGGGCTGGACTCTCAAGCACGATTAGGCTTGCTGCATGTCTGGGAGCTCTGGCCCTCTCCCCCAACCCCTCCCCCTAGTTGGGGGAGGGGAGTGTTAAAACCTCGCAACCCCAAAGGTATTCGGCCGCAACGGCCGGCGCTCTGCCTCGTAACAGATATCCAGCAGAAAGCTCAGGACCTTGCGGGTGTCCCGGGGGTCGATCAGGCCGTCATCCCACAGGCGTGCGGTGCCGTAGAGAGCGGTCGAGCCCTTGTCGAGCTTTTCTGCAGTGGCTTTCTCGATGGCGTCCAGCATTTTGGGATCGGGTGTGAGGCCCATCTTCGCCTGTTTTTCCTCGGTGACGATCCGCAGCACCTTGCCGGCCTGAGCACCTCCCATAACCGCGGTGCGGCTGTTGGGCCA
>JAJUGC010000277.1 GCA_029268325.1 Gammaproteobacteria bacterium
CAGGTACCCAGGAAAGCAGAACGGGCGGCTCATTGTCCAGTTCCATAGCCGGTGCACTTTCCTGGTCACGGTAGGCCTCCATATGGAATGACAGGGTGCCGTAGGCCGTTTCCAGTCCCAGGGCTTTCGGCTCCACCACACCCACGGCGTTGATCACCATGACACCGTTTTCCACGATGGCAGTGCCCGCCAACTCCACATGCAGCAGGTCCTGGCTCAAGGCACCGTTGGCCTTGGCATTTGCAGTGGTCATCGCCAGATCCATGTAGAGCTGGATATGGCGGGGGGCGGCTTCGTCATCGCTGTAGCGGTTGGGTAGCAGGAAGCCATTGGCATCGGACACGAAGGTCACGGAAATGTCGCCGGTTTCGAAGCCCGCCGGAACCACGCCATTGATCATCACCTTCACGGTGGTGCCTTTTAGAAGGCTACCTTTGGGAATGCGCAAGGGCGTCACTTCCGGGTAGTTGGGTACAAAGGCCAGCTCCGCATGGACGTCGCCGGTTTGCTGGGATAAAGAGTCCTCTCCCAGCAGCAGGGCCTTGACCGGCACGGCGTTGATCAGCTCGCCCGTCAAAATGGAGCGAATGCTGCCTTCGGAGTCACCCGCTTTTTGTACCATGACTTCCCGAGGGTGGGAGTCTTTCGGGGTAAAGGGGAACTCAGCGAACTCGCCAGCAACCAACGACTTGCCAAGCGTACTTTTCAGCTCCTCGGTCAGAACCAGATTGTATTGGCGGCCTGCCTTCAGGTCTTCCATCGGATCAATGGAAAGATAGTGGCCCTGAGCGAGCACGCTGGCCGGGATGATGTCGCCTTGAGCCGTTTCAAGCCGGAGCGTCTCCCCGTAGATCAGGGACGTTTGATCCAACGGCTGGCTAAACTGCAGCCGCAAGGTGGAGAAGTCCATGATGGGCAGCGTTGTGCCGTCTGGAATCATCCGAGCCACATTGAAGTCGTCGGCCAGGGACACCTGACTGGCCGGGCCTTCGGTTGCAGCTCGGGTAGTGAAGGTAAACTCACCTGGTAGGCGGATGGCGCCGGATGCTGTCGTCAGCCCTTGTGCTTCGATGGTATAGCGGGTTTTGGGAGCCAGTGTCGAGGCGGGCGTCAGAACCAGGCTGCGACCGTCATCGGCGGTACTGATAGCAACCTTGATGGCTTGCCCGCTTTCATCAAACACGGCGATGCTGTCGTCGAGCTCAGTATCTGAGTTCGTCAAGGCTTCGGAGAAGCGCAGCACCACGGGCGCATGGGTCGGGACTTCCTGCTGCGCCAGGTAGGGATAGGAATAGATCAGCTCGGGGCCGCGGGTGTTGGTGAATTGAACCGTTTGCTGATCGCCACCGCTACAGGCACTTAAAAGTGCGGCAAGCGCGAGCGGAACAAGAGTGAATTTTTTCATCAGAAACCTCCCTCCTTAGAACTTCAGGGTCAGCGCCGCTGACAGAACGTCAACGCTGCCTTCTGCAGACACGGTTTCATACACGTTGCCACTGTTTTGCTGGCCATGGCTCAGGTCGAAGTCGCGCTCTTTCAACATATGGCGCTGGTAACCGATATCCAGTTGTACGGGATAAGCCATGATGCCGGTGTGATTGAACGTGGCGCTCAGGCCCAGACCAACCACGATGCGGTCGTTGTCGAAGTAGTTGACGTCCAGGCTGGTGTCGCTTTTCAGAGGGGATTTTTCGAAGCTCACGCCCCCAATTAGACTTAAGTTCTCACTCAGGAAGTATTGAGCGCCGATCCGGGGAATCAGAATGTCATCGAACTTGATATTGGCCTGATCTCTCAGGGTGTCGCCTTTAAACTCTTGCGACAGGTCGGACCAGTTCTGTTGCTCCAGGGTCAGGGCCACCCGGTATTTCTCCCGGCTGTATTGCAAACCAACAGACAGGATTTCCGGTTGGTAGGAGTCCAGGGTCAAGACGTTCACGGTAAGGCCTGGCTCTGGGATGGTGCCGGGAATCACCATGTTGGCGTTGACGGATGTTTGGGTGTTGGAGCTGGTGCGATAGGCCAGCGCGGCTTCAATGCCATTGAACCAACAATCGCTTTCTGGGCAGAGGGTTTCACCCAGATCCACATTGACGCCAAAAATGGAGCGGATGGATGGCTTGGCATTGACCGACAGGCTCTCGTATTTGGTATTGCCTGCCAGGTCAGAACGGGCTTGTAGCGAGGCGTCAGCGTGCAGGGTGATGCGGGCTGCGTAGCCTGCTGAGATCCCGCGCCAGACCTTGGCCGCACCGCCCAGGTTCAGGAACAGGGGCTGACGGCCGTACTCCAGAAACTGCCCTTCGGGACTGGTTTCAGATTCGAAGGCCAGCATTTCCTTGCCGTACTTTTCAACGCCGGCCACAAAGCCCAGGTACACAGGAATACCCAGGGTGGTTAGGGAGCCGATATTGGTTTTCATGCCGATCAGGACATGTTGACTGGGCGCATCCTGCAATACGTCGCCGTCCCGGATGGGAGCTGCGGGGCCACCTTTACTGACCGCTTTGAGTTCATGTTCCGCGTGCAGGACTCCCGCTGCCAATTCGCCTCGAGGGTCTTTGGTCAAGGCAGCCGGGTTGTAATAGGTTGCGGAGACTTGCGAGTTAAACATGGAAAGCCCTTGGGCGGAGGCCACGTCTAGGGGCATGACCCCGTAGGTGGTGCCGATATTGCCCATGCTTGCAAAGCTGGCGGTGGAGCAGGCTAGAGTGGTGGTGGCGAGAACGGTTTTTAGAGTTGTATTGGCAGAGCGAATCATCAACGGTACTCCCTTGTTGACCTGATCTGAGCAGAACCAGAAGCTGGCTTGCTACAGTTATTGTTGTGGTTTTGATTCGTACAGATAGGGCGCGGCTGCGCTAGAGCGCAGTCACACAGGATGCGTGATGGGTACCTCTCTTTTTATTGGACTTGTTTTATGGATTAAGTATAGCTGACAGTATTTAGCTTTCTTCCATGATAGCTGCTCCCTGGATAGGGTAGATTGGCTTAAGTGACGGTGCTGCCATGAAAACCTGCCAGTTGCTCTGGACACCGGCAGACACAGGGGGGGCCAGGGCGAAAAAAGGCGGCCTGGTGCTAGGGTTGAGGGCGGTCCCTCACCCCTTTGAGGAACAGGATGCCGGCCGCCGGTATGTGGACCACACCAAAGGCGCTGAGGAAGATCAGGGAATGGGGATAGGACTCGGTCTGGCCATAGAAACGGACCATGGCCCAACCAAACCCAATCCCAATCAAGATCAGGGCCAGGCGACTGATCCAGACCTGTTGGTCTGAGTTGCTGTGGCGGGGCAGTCGGTAATGGGCGTAGACGGCGCAGAGCAGGGTGAAGAGTGTAAAAAGCTGCATCGGTGCGTGTTCCATGGTTGATCTCCTGCATTTCCCATGGTCAAGGACAACCTCCCTTTAGTGTAAAGAAGTAAAAAATCAGGCCGGCTACAGGGGCGTGGAGTGCGCTCTTGACGTGATAAGGCGTTTGAACTCTGCTCGGGCCAACAATAGGTTCTATGGAGGGAACCGCCAAGGAAAGGAATGTCATGAGCCACTTTCTCGATCGCCTGACATACTTCCGCCGTCGCCGGGATACATTTTCCGAAGGACACGGAATCACCACCGACGAACCCAGGGCCTGGGAGGACGCTTACCGAAAGCGTTGGGCCGCTGACAAGATCGTCCGCTCCACCCATGGGGTGAACTGTACCGGCTCCTGCTCCTGGAAGATTTATGTGAAAGGTGGGATCGTCACCTGGGAAACCCAGCAGACCGACTATCCCCGTACCCGCCCGTACCCGCCCGGACCTGCCCAACCATGAGCCCCGTGGC
>JAJUGC010000278.1 GCA_029268325.1 Gammaproteobacteria bacterium
CCCAGGGCCTTGGAGAAGGTGCCATTGCTGATGGTGAGAAAATGGGAGGTGGGATAGATCTCCCCGATCAAACGGGGAATGCCTTCCAGGGCGGACACCGGCGTCAGCATGCCGGAAAAGGTCACCGCCGGAATCAGCGTCAGGATGGCGGTGCCGAAAATGGCGGCGATCTGGCTGCGCATGAAACAAGAGATCAACAGCCCAAGCCCGGTGGCCGCCAGCACATACAGGAGGGCCGCCACCATATAGGCCAGATAACTCCCTTTGAATGGCACGCCAAACACGAACACGGCCAGGGCGGTCAACAGCAGGAAGTTCGCCAAAGCCAGGGCCGCATAGGGAAGCTGCTTGCCCAGCAAGAACTCCAGCCGCGTCACCGGCGTGACATAGAAGTTGATAATGGAACCCAGCTCTTTCTCCCGCACCACACTCAAGGCGGAAAGCATGGCCGGAATCATCATCAGCAACAGGGGGATCACCATGGGCACAATGGCCACCAGGCTGGCAATGTCCGGGTTGTAGCGATAGCGGGTTTCAACATTGAGGGACAAGGACCGGTTCACCGGGGTGGACAGGTAGCGAGCCTGCTCCTGCAGCCAGCCATTGTGTAACGCCTGCAGATAGCCGCTGACGGTTTCCGCCCGGTTCGGCATGGCCCCATCCACCCAGGCACCAATCGCCACCGGACGGCCCCGTTGAAGATCCCGGGCAAAGCCTGGCGGAATCTCCAGGGCCATGCTCAGCTCACCACTCCGCATACGCCGGTCCAGCTCCTCGTAATCCCCGATCGGCGCCCGCTCCACAAAATACCGGGAACCACTCAGGTTCAGCACATACTGGCGGCTGGTGCTGGTCTGGTCCCGATCCAGCACGGCAAACCGAATGTCCTCCACATCCATGCTGATGCCGTAGCCCATGATCACCAGCAGGATGAGCGACCCCAGCAGTGCCAAGGTGGCCCGGATCGGGTCCCGTTGCAGCTCCAGGCTCTCCCGACGGGCATAGCTGAACAAGCGCAGCAGGCTGAAGCGTTTGGGTGGCTGGGTCTCCCCAGCGGGCAGCGCCGCGGGCAACTCCACCGTTTCACTGGCCTTGCCGGCCGCTTCTTCCAGATAGGCCACGAACGCCTCATCGAGGGTTTGCGCCTGGCGGGCCTCCATCAATGCCCGGGGCCTGTCGCTGGCGAGAATCACCCCGGCGTGCATCAGGGAAATACGGTCTCAGCGCTCGGCTTCGTTCATGAAGTGGGTGGAGATAAAAATGGTGACTTTTTCCCGGCGGGACAGGTCGATCAACAACTGCCAGAACTGATCCCGGGCAATGGGGTCCACGCCGGAGGTGGGCTCATCCAGAATCAGAAGTTCCGGCCGGTGGATCACCGCTACCGCCAGGGACAAACGCTGGCGCACCCCCAGGGGCAAGGCCGTGGGCAGCTCATCCACCACCTCGGACAAGCCAAAGCGCTCCACCATTTCCTGCACCCGCGCCGGGATCTCCGCCTCCGGCATATGAAAGAGCCGGGCGTGCAGCTCCAGGTTCTGGCGAACCGTCAGCTCCGTATACAGGGAAAAAGACTGGGACATGTAACCGACCCGACGACGGGTGGCCAGATCATTGGCATCCATCTGCTGCCCGAACAGCCAAGCCTGGCCTTCGGATGCCGGCAGCAGTCCGGTGAGCATCTTCATGGTGGTGGTCTTGCCACAGCCGTTGGAGCCGAGAAAGCCGAAAATCTCGCCGCGCTCCACCCGCAGGTTCACATCCTTCACCGCCGTGAAGTTCCCGAAGCGCATGGTCAGCCCCTGGGCCTCGATGGCGATCTCCGCGCTACCGCCCGTTTCGGTGGTGCGCGGTGGAATCACCACCTCCTGGTGACCTTGGCGTTTTTCCTCCGGCAACAGGCGAATAAAGGCGGCCTCCAGGGAGTCCGTGCCCGTGCGCTCTCGCAATTCCTGAGCCGTGCCGGTGGCCAGCACCCTGCCCTCATCCATGGCGACCAGCCAGTCGAAGCCTTCGGCTTCTTCCATATAGGCGGTGGCGATCACCACACTCATGGCCGGGCGACGGCTGCGTACCCGCTCGATCAGCGCCCAGAACTGGGCGCGGGACAGGGGATCGACGCCGGTGGTGGGCTCGTCCAGCACCAGCAGGTCCGGGTCATGGATCAGGGCGCAGCAGAGCCCCAGCTTCTGCTTCATGCCGCCGGAGAGCTTGCCCGCCGGACGGTCCTTGAAGCGCAACAGGTCCGTCGCCGCCAGCAGCTCTTCCATGCGCCGCGCCCGTTCCTGTTGGTCGTGGCCGAACAGGCGGGCAAAGAAGTCCAGGTTTTCTTCCACCGACAGGGTGGGATACAGGTTCTTGCCCAGCCCCTGGGGCATATAGGCGATACGGGGGCCGGTGATGCGACGATGATGGGCATCGGCCATATCCCCGCCGAGCACCTCGATCCGCCCCCGCTGGATTTCCCGGGCGCCACTGATCAGTGACAACAGGCTGGACTTGCCGACCCCATCCGGCCCAATCAGGCCCACCATACGGCGGGCCGGGATCTCCAGGGAAATTCCCTGCAATGCCGGCTTGTTCCCGTAGTGCAGATCGACGCCTTCCAGCCGGATCACCGGCGGGGCCTCCCCCACAGAGCTGCCGTTCATGACGGGACTCCCGCTACTGCACTTGCTTCATCTGAAGCTCGGGCGGCCACTCCCTGGAGTCGTCCAGGCGCACATAAGCCATGCCCGGCAGGCCGGTCTTCACCTGCTGGGCGTATTTCTTCAGCAGCTGCGGGTCAATGCTGGCCTTGACCCGGAACATGAGTTTCAGCCGTTCGTTTTCCGTTTCCACGGTTTTGGGCGTGAACTGGGCAGTGCTGGCCACAAAGGAGATCTTGGCGGGAATCACCACATCGGGGGCCGCATCCAGCACCAGGCGCACGTCCGTTCCCAGGGCGACCCGGCCGGCCGCGGCGGTGGGCAGGTAAAAGGTCATGTAGACATCGCTGATATCGATCATGTTGAGCACCCGTCCGCCCGCGCCCAGTACTTCACCGGGCTCGGCCACCCGATACTGCACACGCCCGGCGCGGGGAGCCTTGAGGTCCGCATCCTCGATCTCCACCTGCAAGCGGGCGACCGTCGCTTCCGCTGCCTTGATGAGAGACTGGGCCTGTACCACCTGCGCCCGGGCGGCGGCAATGGCCGCATCCACGGAAGCTACCTGGGCTTTGGCCGCATTCAGGGCCGCCTCGGCCCCTTCCATGGCGGCCTGGTCATCCTCCAGCTGCTGGGTCGAGATGGAGCCGCGCTGGGCCAACGTCTGGGAGCGCTTGTAACGGTTCTGGGCGGATCTCAGCTCGGTCTGGCGTTGCGCCACCACCGCCAAGGCGGCGGCTTTTTCACTTTCCCGCTGGGATACCATGGCCTGGGCGGCCAGTTCCGCATGCTGGGCCTGCTGGACCTGGGCCTGAGCTTCCAGCAGTGAAGCCCGCAGGCTTTGGGTATCCACCCGGGCCAGTACCTGGCCGGCTTCCACGAACTCCCCTTCTCGCACCATCACTTCCAGAAGGCGTCCGCCGGATTTGGTGGCAATATCGATTTCGGTGGCTTCAATCCGCCCGTTGCCGCTGGCGATATAGTCCGGCAGTCCCCCCGGCCGGTACTGGTTCCAGACTCCCAGAACAACAGCCGCCAATCCAATGACCCAAACCCAGGGAAGCCATTTTTTTCCAGGCATGTACGCACCCCATTATCCATTCATCAATGGATAACATTATGCCCTCTTCCCTGGGGAAAAGAGTGCTCGCCACGC
>JAJUGC010000279.1 GCA_029268325.1 Gammaproteobacteria bacterium
CCCACAATCGCGGGCCCGGGCTCTTCAGGCAGCATTTCCAGAATAGCCTCGGCCGCCAAAAAGCGCGAAAGTGACGAAACCTCCGGCCCCGCATACTGGTCCTGGGCTTCCAGGGTACCAAAGTGGGCGGCGATCACCCGCAGCGGGTAATTCTCAAACAGGGCATCGGCCCCGAGCACCGCCGACAAGCGCTCCGGCAGCTGTCCCTCCGGAGTCACCACTTGGCGCTGGATCCGGGTCAGAGGCTTGCGGGAGAGAATCGCCACATCGGTGTTTTCCTCATGCAACAAGGCCACATGGGGCAAGCCTGCCATGGTCGCCACCAGCTCTGCCCGGCGCCGGTCGGGCACGCCATTGAGCAGCAACACATCCACCGTACGCCCCAGGATGGCGCCCCACCGCAGGTAATCACTGTCCAAGTAGGGCTGCTCTGCCTTTACATTCAGCACACCCACCGTAATCTGATCCGGACCAAAGGCACGCAACTGCACGGCTGGTGATTCCTGGGCGAGCCCTTGGCCATTAACGGCCACGACCTTCAGGCTCGCCTCCAGCTCCACAAAGTGCCCCGGGGCGCACTTCGTCTTCTCAACACCTACATCCAAGCTAAAGCGCCGCACCCTCAACAGACGTAGCGGAGAGGTTTCCTCCTGGGCATCGACATATACCAGGTCATCGATGGGCTCCACCAAGACACGGGACAGGCCAGGCTGTTCCCCGAGACAGGTGACCCGGATTTCTCCCTGCAAGCCAACCTGGTGAATACCGGATTCCGGATCGGCACCCACCGCCACCAAGTCCACCTGGTCCGTGGAACGGAGCCGGAGATCCACCCCCTGGGTAGAGTCCTGGTCCAATTGGAAATTCTGGCGCAGCCTTTGGCTACTGAAACGGACTTTGGGTGCCGTGGCATCGACCCCCAGGGGTTGCTCTTCAACCGGCAATTGCGGCTGCGTCGTCGTACAGCCCGCCAGCAAGGCGCCGAGCAAGACGAGCCCTCTTACTTTGGAAGACACTACCATCAAAGTCTCCACGCCCTCCCCGCTATTTCCGCAGGTTACGGCACGATTGAGGTGACGCCACCCCCGTGGCGCGCACAAGCATGAGTGACACAAAAGTTAAGTAGCTACACATACGCTTTCTGGTCTTTCATTCCATGCCTCAGGGTGGCGCCCCTATGGAAAGATGAAATTCCGGAAAGCTTGGCCATAGGCCCACACCATGCAGCATAATCCTAAAGCTTACGAGTTTCGCCAAGCCCCACTTCAGAAGCTGACACCATGCAAAGCTCCCTCTTTTCCGATGCCATCCCCCACTCTCAGTCCATTGAGGTGGAACAGGGCCAACTGGAACTGGTGACCAATCTGTTTCCGTCCCCAGAGGCTGAACGCCTGTTCCAGCAACTCATGGATAACCTGCAGTGGCGCCAGGAATACATCCGCATCCAAGGCAAGGTCCTTCCCATTCCCCGCCTGCAGGCCTGGTATGGAGATCCGGGCACCGGCTACGGGTATTCCGGTATCAAGCTGGAGCCCTTACTCTGGACTCCGGAACTCATACAAATCCGGGAACGGCTTCAGGAACTCACGGCCCGGAAGTTCAACAGCGTGCTCTGCAACCTGTACCGCAATGGCCAGGATAGTGTGGCCTGGCATGCGGACAATGAGGCGGAGCTGGGAACCAACCCGGTCATTGCCTCGGTTTCCCTGGGGGCCACCCGGCGCTTTCAGCTCAAGCCCCGCCGCGGCAGAGGCGAAACCCTCAGCCTGGATTTGCCCCACAACTCCTTGCTGGTGATGGCAGGAGCCCTTCAGCACCACTGGATTCATCAGGTACCCAAAACCCGCCGGCCGGTCGGGCCCCGGATCAACCTGACTTTCCGCCAGATCCACCCAGGCTCCCGGTAAGCCAGCCCTGTTTAACGATGCAGCTTGCGCTCGTAATCCCGCAGCAGATCCAGGCGCGCCTGGACTTCGCCAAACAGGCTGTTCTTCGGATAGCGGCCTTTGGCATTGGGCTTGCCGACGTTCATGCCAGTCAGTAGCTGCAAGGCCTCCAGCACGTTTTCCACGGCATAGATGGCGAACTTCTTGGCCTTGGCTGCGGCGACGACCTTTTCCTTCAGCATCAGGTTGTGCATGTTGGTACGGGGAATAATCACGCCCTGGTCGCCGGTTAGTCCCTGGATTTCACAGGTTTCGAAAAAGCCTTCGATTTTCTCGTTCACACCACCGACCGGCTGCGCTTCTCCGAACTGGTTCAAGGAGCCAGTCACCGCAAAACGCTGCTGAATCGGTCGGCCACTGATGGCCGAGATCAGGGCACAGAACTCCGCCATGGAGGCACTATCACCGTCGACCTCGCTGTAGGATTGTTCGAAGGTCAAGGAGGCCGCAATCTTCAGGGGGGCCGTCTTGCCGAAGGTGGATGCCAGAAATGCCGAGAGAATCATCATCCCTTTCGAGTGAATAGCTCCCGAGAGCGCCACATCCCTCTCAATGTCGATAATCTCGCCCTCGCCATAGCGATAGGTCGCGGTCACCCGGTTGGGCATCCCGAACTCGTGATCTCCGGTGCTCAACACGGACAAGGCGTTGATCTGGCCGACCTTCTCACCCCGGGTATCGATCAGGGTGGTGCCATCCCGAATGCCGTCGTAGACCTGATCCCGGATTCGGCTGGCCCGGTACTCCGCACTGCTCAGCGCCTGCTCCACATGCTCGGCCCGAATCAGCGTGGAGCCCGCCTGCATGGCCCAGTAGTCGGACTCCCGCAGCAGGTTGGCAATATCCGCTGCATGTAAGGACAGCTTGTTCTGGTCTTCCGCGTCCCGGGCGCCGTATTCGATGATCCGCATCACCGCCTTGCGATCGCAGTGTCTCAGGCCCTTGTCGTGCACCAGGCCCGCGATGAAGCGGGCATACTGCTGCTGGCTTTCCACCGTGCGCGGCATTTCCTGCTCAAAATCAGCCACGACCTTGAACAGCTCCATAAATTCCGGATCGTACTGCTGCAGGAGCAGATAGGTGTCCCGATCACCAAACAGCACGATCTTCACGTTCAGGGGAATCGGCTCCGGCTCCAGGGAAATGGTGCCGCTCAGGGCCAGCTCCCGCTCCAGGGTGTTGATGGCAATCCGCTGGGAGCGCAAGGCCCGCTTCAAGCCGTCCCACACAAAGGGCTGCTCGAGCACCTTCACCGCATCCATCAGCAAGTAGCCGCCATTGGCCCGGTGCAGGGCTCCGGGACGGATCAGGGTGAAATCGGTGAACACCGTGCCCTTGTAGGTCAGGTTTTCCACATAGCCGAACAGATTGTGGTAATTGGGGTTTTCCTCCACCACGATGGGCGAATGGCCCTCTTTGCCGTGATGGACCAGCAGGTTCACCTGGTAGCGCCGGGGTACCTTTTTGTCGAGGGCCGCGTAGGCCAAGGCGGACTGTTCCTCGCCCTCTTCCAGGAACACATCCACGTTGGTGAGGATATCCGCCTGCACTTTCCGCAAAAAGTCCACCACGTTGGGGTAGGCCTGGTATTTCTCCAGCAGGGCGGACAAGGGCTGCTCACTGACCGCCAGCGCCACTTCCTCGTTGAGTTGCTGCTGCTTGTCGGCATATTCCTGCTCCAACAGGCTGAGCTTGCGCAACACGCTGCGCAGCTTTTTCTCCAGCTTGTTGATGATGTCCTCAAATTCCTGCTTCTTGGCCTCCGGCAGCTGGGCAAAGGTTTCCACGCTATAGGGCTTGTCGCCGTCAGTGGCGATCAGGCGATAGCCG
>JAJUGC010000280.1 GCA_029268325.1 Gammaproteobacteria bacterium
AGGAAGGCGTCAAACAGGCCAATGCGATGGTTGTGGCAGCCGCCGCAAGTGACTGCATATTTTTGCGCCAGGCGGAGACCCGGTAGGGTTTTGCGGGTGTCGAGGATGCGGCACCGGGTGTGGGCAACAAGGTCCGCATATTCCTGGCACTGGGTGGCGGTGCCGGAGAGGGTTTGCAGGAAGTTGAGGGCGCTTCTCTCGCCGGTCAGCAGGGCGCGGGCCGGGCCGCTGATCTCAAACAGCACCTGGTTGGGTTGGACCTGGTCGCCGTCCTGGACTTTCCAGTCTAACTGCACCCGTGAATCCAGTTGGCGGAAGACCTCATCGACCCAGGGACGGCCACTGATGACGGCTGATTCCCGGGTGATCACCCGGCCACGGGCCATGACATCGGCGGGAATGAGCTGGGCGGTGATATCGCCGCTGCCTACATCTTCGGCAAGGGCGGTACGGACATTCTGCTCAATGGTGGGCAGTAGGTCTTGGATATCCATGATCAACGACTCTTGACTGAGGGGATCTGCGATGCGCGCAGGGCGCTTGGTGTTACGTCAGGTCCCGATTTATTGGGAAAGCGTCAGCACGCCATCCCGTTGGGTGAAATCCAGTTGGCGCAAGGCGCTCATGCCCAGTAGGATGGCGCTGTCGGCACCCATGGCCGGATTAATGCTAGCCGGCACATTATAAAGGATGATGTCGCCGATGCTAACGCTCTCCAGCAGGGTGCGTTCCACTTCAATCATGCCGTTAGCGGTCATCGCATAATCCGTACCCAGGCTTCTGAGGCGCAACCTGCGGGCAATCTCGCCGGGAATAACGATGTCGGTGGCGCCGGTGTCCAGTAAAAAGGTCTGGGGTTGGCCGTTGATTTCCCCTCGGGCGAGATAGTGGCCCTGGCGGTTTCGCTGCAAGGCTACTTCGATACGGCCTTCCCGGTTTTTTTGGGACAAGGGTGCATGATTGGGGTTATATTGGTGTCTCTCCCACATACCAAACAGCTGAGTGAGTACCAGAAGGCCCAGAATCCAGGCGATGATCAGCATGAAGCGGCCGGCCTTTCGGGTGCTGCCCGGCGGATGGGAAGGTTGTGGACTCATAGATTGTCATTCTAAGTTGTGAACCGGATCGCGCACTAACAAAACGTGACAAAAAACGGAACTTTGACGCTCTATACTGTAATTAGAGTCTGAAAAACGTCACTTTTTGCCGTCGTTCGACAGTTTGGCGGTTACTTGATCGGCAGCGCTGGGTTCGTTTGGTATCAGGTATCGGAGTATAGGTTTATGAGCGGGAAATCTAAAGTTGTGCATCTGTCGCAGGTGCGCAGTCATGACAACGGCACATTGCAGCCGCGCCTGCCATTACCTTTGATCAAGCTGCGGGATGAGCTGGCAGAGCAGATCCGGCAGCTTCTTCGCCCCGTCTTTGAGAACGCAGATGATGCGTTGTTTGAACTGGCCGAGCGGGCTGAGTCAAACCAGGGCCAGGGCCGGTTCTTTGATGCCATGCGGGAGCTGCGGCTGAAGCGCCAGCGCCTGGAAATGGCATTCATCCAAGGTTATAGCGAGGCGTTCAAGAATCTGACAGCCATGCCGGAGCGGCGCACCCAGGCGCCGGAAATCAGTTTGGAGTCCCTGAGCCTGGTGCAGAACGATGAGCTGGAAGAGCGGGTTGCCGTGGAGAGCATGGTCAGCAAGGCCAAAAACCGCTTCTCCATGGAGCTTGAGCATCTGACCCTGCGGATGGAAAGCCTGTTGGGCAACCAGCGCTTGTCGGACGACCGCAACCCGTTAGGCCCCCAGGTCTTGGGTGAAGCCTTTGCCGCCGCCTGTGGCGAGCTGGAGGTGGATATTGAAGCCAAGCTGGTGGTCTTGAAGCTGTTCGACAAGTTCGTGCTGTCCAATCTTCAGGGTATCTATGAGCGGGCCAACAGCTCGTTGATTGCCTTGGGCGTCATGCCGGACCTGAAATCCGTTCGCCCCGCCCGCAAGGCTTACTCCAATCCGAACCCGGCCAACCGGGCTGCACCGGTCACCGTTGATGGGCATACCGGCCAGCCGGTGGCGGATACGGGCGGTGCCGAAGTGTTTGGCCTGTTGCGTGAACTGATGGCCGAACATCGCGGCCAAGCAGGAACGTTAACCAGTGGTGGCCTGGCGGATCCGGCCGGGCTTGCCGGTACTCCCAATGCCAACCTGCCGGTCTTGAGCCAGGTGGAGCTGATGTCCCTGCTGTCCACTGCCCAGCAGCGGTTTGATACAACAGATGGAAACCAGGTAAGCGCTGCCAATAACGGCCTGATTGATATGGGTGCGCTGCTGCAGACGTTGATGCAGGGCCAGCTCCAGCCCGCTCGTCTGAACCAGATGGATGAGGATGTCATCAACCTGGTGTCGATGCTGTTCGAGTTCATCCTCAACGATAATCAGTTGCCTGCGACCATGAAGGCGCTGATCGCCCGCCTGCAAATTCCCATGCTGAAAGTGGCGATTATGGATAAGTCCTTTTTCGGCAAGGAAGGGCATCCGGCACGGCGCCTGCTCAACGAGATCGCTAACGCAGCCATTGGCTGGAACGAAAAGCCGGAGAACGAGCCCGATCCTCTGCGGGACAAGGTGGAAGCAATCGTCCACCAGCTCCTCAATGACTTCGACGATAATCTGCAGGTCTTCGACGACATCCTTGCCGACTTCCAGACCTTTGTCCAAGCAGAGCAGCGTCGCAGGCAGCTGGTGGAACAGCGGGTCCGGGATGCGGAAGAAGGGCGGGCTAAAGCTGAGCTGGCCCGTCGCGAAGTCCAGCAAACCCTGGAAGGCTTGACGGCCGGGCGCCGTTTGCCTGAAGTGGCGCTCAAACTGCTGCGGGATGCCTGGAGCAATGTGCTGGTGCTGTTGCATCTCAAGCACGGGACCGAAAGCGAGGAGTGGAACAGGGCGGTTCGCTTGGCTCAAGATTTGGTTTGGAGTGTCAATCCTCCCGAAGAGCCAGAGGCCCGTCGCCAGTTGTTGCAGATGATTCCGATGCTGGTCAAGGGCATTCGCGAAGGGCTGGCCGCGACCTCCTTCAATCCCTTTGAGTTGGATAAACTGCTCAAGGAGTTGGAGGCTTGTCACCTGGTGGTGCTCCGGCGCCTATCCGCAAAGAAAGCACCGAGTGCACCTGCTGCGCCTGAACGGGCAGAGCCCGCACCTGCCAAGCAGGCACCGCAAGCACTGGCCAAGCCCCAAGAGGCAGAGCCTGCAACACCTGGGGTGAAAGCGCCCGCGGCAGAGGTGGCCACTTCAGCAGCTGAGAGAGCTTCAGTAGCTGAGGAAGAAGCTTCAGCGACAGAAGGGAAAACTGTAGCTGCAGACCGAACGCCGGACCTGGTTGCAGGTAGGGGGGAGACGCCGACAGCCTCGGCTGTCGAAGGGATGTCTGCCTTTCAGGAGAAGGCGGCGCCGGTAGACACTGTGACGCCAGAGCAAGCAGTGGTCTCAGAGGCGAACATCACGGCGGCAGAGACTGAAGCGGCTGCCTCAGCGGAGGTGGAGCCTAAGTACCTCCAGCAAGTGGACAACCTGAGGGTGGGAAGCTGGGTAGAGTTTCACGAGGATGTGGATAAAAAATTCCGGGCAAAGCTTGCGGCGATCATCCGTGCCACGGGCAAGTACATTTTTGTGAACCGTACCGGGGTTAAGGTGGCAGAAAAGACCCGGGAAGGGCTGGCAATGGCGCTGCGTGCAGGGCATATTAGCCTGCTTGATGACGGCCTGCTG
>JAJUGC010000281.1 GCA_029268325.1 Gammaproteobacteria bacterium
AAGATCTATTACACCCATGACCGCGAAACATTTGATTCAACCATCCTCATGATTCCGCCTGAACTGATAATCGCAGTACACGCAATGTTAGCGGAATTCGACCAGGTCGCTGCATTGCACAAACTGATTCTCCAGTCCTGCTGGGCAGGCTGGAAAACCCTGCGCGAGCCGCTGCTGTGGATCCTCCACCTGGGCTACCTGTGGATTCCTGTCGCCCTGTTTCTCAAGGGACTAACTCCCTTCGTGGACAGCCTGCTGCCGACTGCCTGGTTTCACGCCATGGGAACTGGTGCCATCGCCACGTTGATCCTGGGTGTAATGACCCGGGTTGCCCTGGGACATACGGGACGTCCCCTGAAACTGCCGAAACTGGCCATCCTTATTTACCTGGGCATCAGCCTGGCCGCTCTGGTCCGGGTTCTGGTTACCCTCAACCTGGTCGACTATCGGCTTGGGCTGATAGTGACGGCCTTGGGCTGGTGCATTGCCTTCATTCTTTTTGTCCTGCTGTACTGGTCGATCCTGAGCAGCCCACGCGCTGACGGACGTCCCGGTTAGGACGGGGAGTCTTCATGCATATCACCCGTTATTCCGATTACTGCTTGCGCACCCTGATCTTTCTGGCGCTGCAAGGCGACCGCCTGGCCACCATCCAGGAAGTTTCCGCCAGCTATGACATTTCTAAAAACCACCTGATGAAGATCGTCTACCAACTGGCCCAGAAAGGTTATATCGACAGCATTCGCGGCAAGAACGGCGGCATCCGCCTGGGCCGCGCCCCGGAAAAGATCAATCTGGGTACCTTATTTAAGGAAGTGGAGCAAAGCTTTGCCATCGCAGAGTGCTTTAGCAGCACCAATCGCTGCACCATCACCCCCGCCTGCCATATGAAGAAAATCTTGAGCGAAGCCCTGGCCGCCTTCCTGGCCGTGCTGGACAAGTACACCCTGGCCGACCTGGTTTCGCCCCGGCACCGACCGGAGTTAATCCGGTTGCTACAAGCGCCTTAAACGCACTGCGGAAGCACATCCGCAAGCAGTCGAACAGGCGAGATCCCGGCATGGATACAAATGGATAATGCCCCTACCCGCCAAGCCGTTTATACTTTCCCTCTTGTATTCCATTTATCTGTTCGCCTCTTTTGGCCCCGGCCAGTTTGTTGGCACCGCATGGGGGTCGCAGGATCAACCGTGATTGAATTCAAGAATATCCACAAAAGCTATCAGGTGGCAGGCAAGGCAATTCCGGCTTTGCATGACACCAACCTCACCGTTGAACAAGGAGAAGTGTTCGGTGTCATCGGCCACTCCGGAGCCGGCAAATCCACCCTGTTACGCCTGATCAACCTGCTGGAACGGCCCTCCGGCGGACAACTGCTGGTCGACGGCGAAGACATTACCCGCCTGGACAGCGCCGGCCTGCGCGTGCTGCGCCGCAAGATCGGCATGATCTTCCAGCACTTTAACCTGCTGTCCTCGAAAACCGTGGCCGATAACGTGGCCCTGCCGATGAAGCTCGCCGGCATCTATTCCAAGGCCGAGATCAAGGCCCGGGTTGCGGAGCTTCTGGAGCGGGTAGGACTCAGCGACCAGGCCCGCAAGTATCCGGCCCAATTGTCCGGAGGCCAGAAGCAACGGGTCGGCATTGCCCGGGCGCTGGCATGTCGCCCCAAAATCCTGCTTTGCGATGAGGCCACCAGTGCCCTGGATCCCCAGACCACCCAATCGGTGCTGCAACTGCTGGGGGATATCAACCAGGAGCTGGGCCTGACCATTGTGATGATCACCCACGAAATGGATGCCATTCGGCGGGTCTGCGACCGGGTGGCAGTCCTGGATAGCGGCCGGATCGTGGAAATGGGTCCGGTGGCCGAGGTGTTTCTGCACCCGCAGCATCCCACTTCCCGCCGCTTCGTGTTCGAAAGCGAAAACCAGGACGAGCAGGAACTGCACGAAGACTTCCGGCATGTGCCCGGCCATATCCTGCGCCTGACCTTCCACGGCGAAGCCACCTACACACCGCTGTTGGGTACTGTCGCCCGGGAAACCGGCGTGGACTACAGCATCCTGGCAGGCCGCATCGACCGCATCAAGGATGTGCCCTACGGCCAGCTGACCATCGCCCTGATCGGTGGCAACTATGAAGAGGCGCTAAAACGCTTCAATGCCGCCGATGTTCATGTGGAGGTAGTGCGCTGATGAACGAACTCTTTACCAACGTGGACTGGGCCGATATCTGGCAGGCGACCCTTGATACCTTCTACATGGTCGGCGGCTCCCTGGTCTTCACCATCCTGCTCGGCCTGCCCCTGGGTGTCCTGCTGTTTCTCACCGGCAAACGCCAACTGCTGGAGCAAGCGGCCTTCTATAACCTGCTATCATTCGTCGTCAACGTCCTGCGCTCGGTGCCCTTTATCATCCTGTTGATTGTGATGATTCCGGTTACGGTCCTGATTACAGGCACCTCCCTGGGTGTAGCCGGCGCCATTCCGCCCTTGGTCGTGGGTGCAACTCCGTTCTTTGCACGACTGGTGGAAACCGCCTTGCGGGAAGTGGATCGCGGCATCATCGAGGCCGCCCAGTCCATGGGCGCCACCACCCGCCAAATTGTCATCAGCGCCCTGCTGCCGGAGGCATTGCCCGGAATCATCGCCGGTATTACAGTGACAGCCATTACCCTGGTGTCCTATGCCGCCATGTCCGGTGTCATTGGCGGCGGTGGACTGGGTGACCTGGCAATCCGCTATGGCTACCAGCGCTTTCAAACGGATGTCATGATCGTAACCGTGGTACTGCTGCTGATCATCGTGCAGGTTCTGCAAATGGTCGGCGACAAACTGGTGATCCACTTCAGCCGCCGCTAGGCAGCTAACCGAACGCAGCACACTAGACCAAGGAGAATTAAAATGAAGCTAAGAACTGTGTTGGCCCTGACCGCCGCGCTTTTCGCCACTGTGGCTCAGGCCGATCAGAAAATCAGCGTCGCCGCCACGGCCGTTCCCCATGCAGAAATCCTGGAGTTCGTGAAACCCCGCCTGGCCCAGGAAGGAGTCGAGCTGGACATCAAGGTGTTCACCGATTATGTGCAGCCCAACGTCCAGGTGGCGGAAAAGCGGCTGGATGCCAACTTCTTCCAACACCAGCCCTACCTTGATGAATTCAACAAAGGCAAAGGCACCAACCTGGTGAGCGTCACCGGGGTGCATGTGGAGCCTTTCGGTGCCTACTCCAAGAAAGTGCAATCCCTGGGAGCCCTGAAGGAAGGCGCCACCGTCGCCATCCCCAATGACCCGACCAACGGCGGCCGTGCCCTGCTGTTGCTGCAAAAGGCGGAACTGATCAAGCTGAAGGATCCGTCCAACATCCTGGCAACCGCCAAGGACATTGCGGAAAACCCCAGAAAGCTCCGCATCCGTGAACTGGAAGCGGCGACCCTGCCCCGCATCCTGCCCCAGGTGGACCTGGCCCTGATCAACACCAACTATGCCCTGGAAGCCGGCCTGAACCCCACCAAGGATGCCCTGATCATCGAAGGCAGTGACTCCCCCTACGTGAACATCCTGGTGGCCCGTCCGGACAACCAAAACAGCCCGGCCATGGAAAAGCTGTCCAGGGCCCTGAACAGCGCCGAGACCAAGCTGTTCATCCAGGAAAAATACCAAGGCACAGTGGTCCCTGCGTTCTAAGGCAGCCACGCTAATTTGCCCCGCCCCTGACACCTTCTGCCAAC
>JAJUGC010000282.1 GCA_029268325.1 Gammaproteobacteria bacterium
CCGCAAGTCCATCCCGGCATTCGTACAGACGAGATGGCCCTGTTGTCGGAGCGCTTGCTGGACTCGTTTGCCTGGTTGAAGCGCCCCGACGGTGCCCATTGCAGCGAACAGCGGCTGGATTATCTGATGAGTACGCCAGCCTATGTGCCGACCCGCTATGAAGCCTGTTTCAGCGAGGCGGCACCCACCACCCATCCCTTTGTCAGGGTTACATTTGAGGTTCCCTAGTTAGGTACTGCAATGATCTATGTTCCGATGAAAAAAATGCTTTTGGCGGTTGCCCTGCTGTTGGGCGCCTCCGGTGTGCTGGCGGAGGTCAAACTCAGCGGTGAGCTGACCCAAGGCTCCCTGATTCGCGGGGAAGTGGCACCCGGCAGCCGGGTGTGGCTCAATGATACAGCTTTAAGGGTCACGCCCAGCGGACACTTTGTATTCGGCATCGGGCGCGATGGCGAATTGACCCAGACCTTGCGGGTAGAGGCACCGGACGGCCAGCTGTACACCCAGCAGGTCGAAATCCGCAAGCGGAATTATCCCATTCAGCGGATCGACGGGGTGGCCCAGAAGCATGTGACTCCGCCCCCAGAGCAGCTGGAGCGCATCCGTAAGGAGGGTGCCCTGACCCGTCAGGCCCGGGCCAAGGATCTTGAGCGCCTGGATTTCTTGCAGGATTTTATCTGGCCGACCACCGGACGCATCAGTGGTGTTTTTGGCAGCCAGCGGATCTTCAACGGCGAGCCGCGCGCGCCCCATAACGGCGTGGATGTGGCAGCACCCACGGGAACTCCTGTCGTTGCTCCGGCGGCTGGAGTGGTGACCTTGGTGCACCCGGATATGTTCTTTTCCGGTGGAACCTTGATCCTGGACCATGGATATGGTGTATCCTCCACCTTTATTCACCTCAGCGAAATACTGGTTCAGGAGGGCGCAGAGGTAAAACAGGGCGACTTGATTGCCCGGGTTGGCGCTACCGGCCGTGCAACCGGCCCCCATCTGCATTGGGCCATGAACTGGTTTGATACCCGATTGGATCCGGCCACCTTGGTGCCCCCCATGGAAACCGTGCTCAAGCGTCAAGCGCAGGAAAACAAGACTGTCGCAGTGTCTGAAGACTAAGGCGACAGGAGAGTGGCGCGCAAATGGGCAGAATGAGGTTGTAACAGTTTCATAAGTATCGAGATAAAGAAGGAACTGCCATGACAGAACCCCAGGTTTATGTTGTCGAAGATGACGAGGCGGTACGTGATTCCTTGCAGCTTTTGCTCAAGACGGAAGGCTACAAGGTAGCCTCCTTTCCCGAGGCCACCAGCTTTCTGGAGGCCTGGAGCCCCGATATGAACGGCTGCATTGTCCTGGACATCCGCATGCCCGGCATGAGTGGCATGGAGCTGCAAAAGGAGCTGGTGTCCCGGGGCAGTGAATTGCCGATCATCTTTGTCACCGGCCATGGCGACGTGCCATTGGCGGTAGAAGCCATGCAATTGGGCGCGGTGGACTTCGTGCAGAAGCCGTATCGGGACCAGGAGCTACTGGAAAAGATCCGCAAGGCCATGGAGCTGGATGCCCAGCGCCAGGATCTCCGGGTCGAGAAGCAGGAAATCCAGCGCCGCATGGATACTCTGACCCCCCGCGAGCGGGAAATCATGGAGATGATGATCGATGGCAATGCCAACAAGGTGATTGCCATTGACCTCAACATCAGCCAGCGTACCGTTGAAATCCACCGCTCCCGCGTCATGCAAAAAATGGGCACTCACTCCCTGGCGCAACTGGTGCGCATGGTGATGCTGGTACGGAATTCCGCTTAAGCAGTGGTACATCTTGGGCTATCCGATAAGGGAATTTGCGTATTAAGTGGCGCAAGAGCCCCTGTTTATAGTGCAGTACTTATGGGTAAACAGCAGGTCGGGGTTTTATGTCTTTGAATAACGGGGAAATGCCGGCGCAGACGAGCGCATGGCAGGAGCAGATTCTGCTCGTTGATGATAACCCGCAGAACCTCAAAGTACTGTATGAAACCCTCGATGGCAGGGGCTATAAGCTATTGGTGGCCGACCATGGCGAAAAAGCCCTGAACATCGCACAGAAGTCCCATCCGGATCTGATCCTGCTGGATATCATGATGCCGGAGATGGACGGCTATGAGGTGTGTGAGCGGCTCAAGGCCAATCCGGCCACCCGGGAAATTTCTGTAATCTTTCTGTCAGCCCTGGAAGATACTGATTCCAAGGTTCGGGCATTCGACGCCGGTGGCGTGGACTACATCGCCAAGCCTTTCCAGATCCGGGAAGTGATTGCCCGGGTCGAGACCCACCTGACCATCCAGCGCCTCAAGAAAGAACTCCAAGAGCGCAACCGCGCGCTGCAGATCGATAAAGAACGCATCCTTAACGCCATGGGGGAGGGCATCTATGGGCTCGACGCCCAGGGGCATATCCTCTTTGCCAACCCCGCGGCCCAAAGGATCAGCGGCTATACGGAGCAGGACCTGGTGGGGCAGGACTTTGTCAGCCTCCACTTCGCCTCCGCTGAGCCGGAATTGCGCGAGAGCCTGCAGGATGCCGTGGCCTCAGGGCAGTGGCTGCGTCTTCCCCAGGTACTGATGAGTCAGCCCGGCGAAGCCCAGGTGCCGGTGGACCTGAGTGTGTCACCGACCCAGGGAGATGAAGGACATGAGGGCGCCGTGGTGGTCTTCCGGGATATCCGTGAGGATCTCGAGCGTCAGGCCGAGCTGGAGCAGGCGCGGCGTAAGCTGGAAGAGCAGAAGTCCCAGCTGGCCCAGTTTTCCCGGTTAAGCACCATGGGGGAAATGGCCGCTGGAATTGCCCATGAACTGAACCAGCCGCTCACCGCCGTCAGTAACTATGCCCAGGTTGCAGGGCGTCTGGTGAATGCCGAATCACTCGACCGGGAAACGATGGCGGAGACCCTGCAAAAGATTGAACGCCAGGCCCATCGGGCCAGTGAGGTGTTGCGCCGGATTCGGAGCTTTATCCGCAAGCATGCCAGTGGCAAGGAGCAGGTGTCCGTGGCTACCTTGCTGCAGGAGACCCAACTGCTGGCAGAATTGGACGCCGCCTATCCCACGGATATGGTGAAGCTGAAAGTGGCGCCGGACTTGCCCCCGGTCTGTGTGGATCCGGTGGCTATCCAGCAGGTGGCGTTGAACCTGATCCGCAATGGCCTGGAGGCCCAGGCGGACCTGCCCATGGACGAGCAGTTCCTGTGCCTGGAAGCAGACCTGGCCAATGATCAGTTCGTTGAAGTGCGGGTGATCGACCGAGGCCCCGGGTTGAGCCAGGAGGTCGCACAGCACCTGTTTTCACCCTTTGTTACCACCAAGGCCCATGGCATGGGAATCGGCTTGAGCCTGTGCTACTCCATCATGCAAAGCCAGGGTGGTCAGATCGGCCACCGCCCCAATCCTGAGGGGGGCTCCATCTTTTTCTTTACGTTGCCGGTGAGTCAGCCGAGCGAAGCGTAACCCGTTTCAAACTGTAGGGGCGGGCCTAGGTGTCCGCCCGGAATCATCAGACACTTCGGCCAGTTCAGATGGGGGCCAGAGACCGCATGGGCAGACATGCGAGTCGGCCCCTACAAACCGTGCCAGTCCGTGGTGATAGCCGCCCTTAATCCAGCCACTCCAGTGTCCCTTCCAGATGGGGCTTGCCATCCTTGTGGGAGACCAGCTCGAACTGGCAGCTGTTGTCCTGCTGTCGCCAGACC
>JAJUGC010000283.1 GCA_029268325.1 Gammaproteobacteria bacterium
GCGATTGAAGACGTTAGCGCGAGCGCCAGGATACTTCTTAACAGTATCTTTTTCTTATACATATTTAGATACCTTGTCTCGAACAATGCTTCGTCCTGCACCCTGTCAAACCATCAGGTACAAAACATTAGTTTTTGTTGTTTATCAAGCTTAGCTGAGATTCGCAAAGTATGCGGCTGATCTGACATTTTTTTTGCGATAAGCGACTGCCCCCGGAGTTTTGTACAAATAACACACAAAGGCAAGCGCCTCGGGGTAAGGAGCTGGCCTGGAAACGAAAACAACAGTGGCGCCTGAAGGAGGAATGGCCGCAGCCGGCCACTCCCCCTCCCATCAGTCCGCGAGACTTTTCAGGACAATCTCGCTGACATCCCGTGACAGCTCTCCACTGTCACGAATCCGCTCCAGCTCTGCCCGCATAATTTGTCCCCGCACCGCATCGAACTTACGCCAACGGGTCAACGGAGTCAGCAGTCTGGAGGCGATTTGGGGATTCAGGGGATCCAGCTCCAGCACTTGGTCTGCCAGGAAGCGATATCCCGCCCCATCGGTGCGGTGGAAGTGATACCAGTTCTGGCCGGCAAAGGCACCGATCAGCGCCCTCACCTTGTTGGGGTTGCGCAGATTGAATGCCGGATGGTTACGCAACTCTTGGATCTGCTCCAGGCTGCCCGCGTGGCGACTGGTAGCCTGCACGCTGAACCACTGGTCCACCACCAGGGTATCCTGTTGCCATTTCTCGTAGAAACGGGAAATGACTTGATTACGCGCCTCAGCAAAGCCGGAGTGCACAATCGCCGCAAAGGCGGCACTTTCATCGGTCATATTGTTGGCCTGGTCGAACTGGGCCAGGGCATAGGCCAGCCCATCCTGATCCCCGGCAATCAACAGATAGCCCAAGCAGGCATTTTTCAGGGCACGCTTCGCCATAGCCTCGAAAGATCCGGAATACGGGCCGGTATCATGGTTGGCGCGATACAGCTCCAGCCACTCTTCTCGCAAGGCCTGGGCCAGTTGCTCCCGCACAAAGTCGCGGGCCTTGAGTATGGCATCCAGGTCTACCGGGTCAGCTTGTTCCACCAGGTAGGACACACTGGGCAGCTCCAACATCTTGGCCAGTACGGCCTTGTCCTGCCCTTCCTGGCTGCGCAGCAGGCCGCGATAGGCCTCGGTCAGGCGGGAATCCAGCTCCAGGGGCTGTTGCTTCTGAACCCGTTCGATCTGTTCCTGAATCACATCCAGAGCCAGCTTCTGGCCCGCATCCCAGCGGTTAAAGCCGTCGCTATCATACCGCATCAGGAACATCAGCTGGTCGCGGTCATAGCCATAGCGAAGCCGCACCGGTGCCGAGAACGAGCGCAACAAGGAGGGTACCGGCCGCTCCGGCACTCCGGTGAAGACAAAGGTCTGCTCCGGCTCACGCAGCTCCAAAATCCGCGTCTTCTGCCCCGATGCACTGGCGTCTGAGTCGCTCTCCAGCATCAAGGGAATGTCCTTGCCGGCAGAGTCGAGCAAGCCGACCGCCACGGGAATATGGTATGGCTCCTTGGTGGGCTGACCCGGGCTTGGCAGGCTGGCTTGGCGCAAAGTCAGCCGGTAAGTCTGACTGGCGGCATCGTAAGTGTCGGTGGCCTCAACGATCGGCGTTCCCGCCTGGCTGTACCAGAGCTTGAACTGGCTCAGGTCCCTGCTGCTGACATCTTCCATCGCCTGGACAAAATCGTCACAGGTTACGGCGCAGCCGTCATGGCGCTCGAAATAGAGGTCGCTGCCCTTGCGGAACAGCTCCGGCCCCAGCAAGGTATGGAGCATCCGCACGACTTCCGCCCCTTTCTCGTAGATCGTCAGGGTGTAGAAGTTGGAGATCTCCATATAGGAATCCGGCCGTACCGGATGGGCCATGGGCCCTGCATCCTCAGCGAACTGGGCGGTGCGCAGCAGGTTAACATCCTCGATCCGTTTCACGGTTCGGGAGCCCATATCCGCGGAAAACTCCGCATCCCGGAATACGGTAAAGCCTTCCTTGAGACTCAGCTGAAACCAGTCCCGACAGGTCACCCGGTTGCCCGACCAGTTATGGAAATACTCGTGGGCCACAATGGATTCAATACGCTGATAGACCGTATCCGTCGCCGTCTCGGGCTTGGCGAGCACGCACGAGGAGTTGAAAATATTCAACCCCTTGTTCTCCATGGCGCCCATATTGAAGTCGTTGACCGCCACGATCATGAAGATATCCAGATCGTAAACCCGCCCATAAACCTCTTCATCCCAGCGCATGGCCTTCTTCAGGGATTCCAGGGCATGCTGGCACTTGTCGATATTGGCGGGCTCCACGAAGATCCGCAGCAGCACCTTGCGGCCGTCCTGGGTGGTGAAGTAATCGTCCTGCCACATCAGGTCGCCGGCCACCAGGGCAAACAGATAGCTGGGTTTCTTGAACGGGTCTTCCCACACTACGTAGTGGCGGCCATCCTCCAGGTCGCCCCTTTCGAGCTCGTTGCCGTTGGACAGCAAGACCGGGTAGCGGGACTTCTCCGCCTCAATCCGGGTG
Organism: Gammaproteobacteria bacterium; assembly: GCA_029268325.1. Classification (GTDB taxonomy): domain Bacteria; phylum Pseudomonadota; class Gammaproteobacteria; order Pseudomonadales; family Oleiphilaceae; genus JAEZAA01. The sequence continues at coordinate 2,555 of JAJUGC010000283.1, forward strand.
CGGAACTTGGCCATAACATCCGGCCGGTCCAGGTAATAGGTGATACGGCGGAAGCCTTCGGCCTCGCACTGGGTGCAGAACATCCCCGAAGACTTGTACAGACCTTCCAGACAGAAGTTTTCCTGGGGCTTGATCCAGGTCTCGCAACTGAGCTCAAAGGCTTCCGGCAGATTGCGCAGGATCAGCTTATCCTGGCCCAGCTCGTACTCATCGGCAGACAGCTCCCGGCCATCGATCGCCAGGCGGCGCAACTCCAGGTCCACCCCATCCAGTTGCAACTCGCGCTCCTGGCGGTCTGGATTCCGGCGCAGCTGCAACCGGGAGCGCACCAGCGCCCCTTCTTCGAAAAGCTGGAAATCCAGCTCGGTAGTGTCGATGAAGTAAGTGGGGGGAAGGTAATCGTTACGGTAAATGGTCGTCGGGGCAGTAGTCATGACACCACTTTCAGGTCGGAGAGTTCGGGAATTGGGTTTCAGGCATTGGCAGCCACCAGCAGGCAGGCCAGCCAAAGCCTGCCAAAGGCCCGGGTCGTTCCAAACAACGGGGGGCCAGTCAGTTGACCCACTTCACGGGCCGCTCCTGGGCGGGCTCATCATGGGCATGCTTGGATTCTGTGCCACAAGTCTACTGCTTTGCCTTCTTGCCCATATCGATATATCCAACCCGCTCCTCCGCTGCAACCTGGTGCAGGTCCTCATACTGGAGCACTGCTTCCATACAGAGTTCGCGCTGCTCATCAGTCAGCCTGCGCCCGTCAGGCCAGCGGCCCAGCTCAATGGCGCGGCGTAAATTATGATAAACCTCTGGGCTAAGAGAACGGATGAGCTGTTCCAAAGTCATGGAGAGACCTCGTTGACGTGCGATAAAACAATGGATGTTCCGAAAAACTAATGAATCGGGCGACTATAACACAGTGAAGCGAACGGCTGCCATGCAGTTGCCAGGTCCCTAGACGGACTCCAGCCATCACTTATCCGAGCCCAGAAAAAATATTTGCAAAAAAGCTTGCGCTCCCAATGATAATCATTATCATTCTTATTGCGTGTTTGATCCCACGCACTCTCATCAGGGTGTTTCACAGCTCTCGGCCTCCAATCGGAGGCCTTTTTTATAGATCGATCATTTAAGCCACAATTCGGTGCCGGCGTCTGCCCGCCGGACAGAATCAA
>JAJUGC010000284.1 GCA_029268325.1 Gammaproteobacteria bacterium
CCAAAGGTGTCGAAGATAAAAGTTCGAGAGCTGACAAAGGAGCTTTTGCTCCCTCATTCAGTTGCATGGACACATTCGTGGGCGTTGCCATATGCGACAACCAGAAACGCATCCTGTCAGGATCAGAAATGATATTCCTCGCGCTGATCACATAGGGAATCAGGCTAAGCGAGGCACACTATAGCGGTATTTACCAAGGTCGTCTAATATTTAGGACTCTAACCTTCTATTTGATCAAAAATTGCACCAAAAGCAGTTTTCCTCATAAAATTTAAGGAAAACCTTCCCTCTCACCTCTTAACAAATCCAAAAAAACCCAAAACTGATCATTAATCGATCAAACCAATTGCACCAAACATCAAAGGAGTTATTCGCAATATATTGTTTTTAGTTAGACCCATAAATTAATTAGAGCTTTCTTCGGCACTCCTTTCCCTGACTTACCAGGACTTGGTACCTATGGGATAATGTCGGCATTTGGCAGAAACTGCCGACACAAGAGGTCAACATGCAGGACATTGCCCATCTCATTGGACACGACAAAGTCGCAGAGGTCGTGGATCGCTTTTACGATCGCATTCAAGAGCACCCTACTCTAAAGACTCCCTTTCAGGTGGTGGAAGATTGGCCTCACCACAAGCAATTGATCACTCACTTCTGGTGGGTATCCCTGGGAGGAGAGCGCTATCTCAAATATCGCTATGAGGTGGCCAGTAAGCATATGGAGGCCGGCTTCACACCGGCATTGCTGGCCGACTGGCTGGCGCTGTTTCAAAAGACTGTCAGCGAAATGCTGGAACCGGAACTGGCCGAGCCCTGGGTAAAGCGCGCGCAACTGATCGGGCAATCCCTCACCATGCTCCATCATTTCCATACTGGAGCCCGTGCACGCCGCCCACCGGAAGCCGAAGATGCTGGCTAAAGTCCAGGAAGGCCCCGCCAGGTCGACGCGGGGCACCTCCAAAGAAAGCCAAAAGAATAGGCTGATAAACCGTTAAGACAGGCGTTCTCGGATTTCCGCCACCAGCTCCAGCGTCCTCAGACGCGCGTTGTTATCATGAACCAAGGCCGTGATCATCAGCTCATCAGGTTGATGCTCCGCCAGAAAATCCTTCAGGCCCTGCTCTACTGTGTCAGGAGCCCCCACAAAGGAGTACTTCAGGGCCTGCTCGACCATGATCTTTTCCATGGGTGACCAAAAAGCTTCAATGTCGTCGATCGGCTTCGGCACCCGCCCGGGCATGCCGCGGCGCAGATTCACGAAGGATTGCTGTTGCGAGCTGAAGTGATAACGGGCTTCTTGATCCGTATCCGCGGCCAATACGTTGACGGTCAGCATCAGATACGGCTTTTCCAGATAGGCCGACGGCTGGAACTGGCTGCGATAGAGGGAGGCAGCTGCGCGCATATCAGCCGGCGCAAAATGGGAAGCGAATGCAAAAGGCAAGCCCAACATGGCCGCCAATTGGGCGCTATAGAGACTGGAGCCCAACAGCCAGATTGGCACATTCAGGCCCGCGCCTGGAACCGCGATAATCTGCTGGCCCGGTTGCGGCTCCCTGAAGTAAGCCAATAGCTCCTGGACATCCTGGGGAAACCGCTCCACAGTGGCGGCCATATCCCGCCGCAAAGCCCGCGCCGTCATCATGTCCGTGCCGGGCGCACGCCCCAGCCCCAAGTCGATTCGACCCGGATACAAGGCTTCCAGGGTTCCGAACTGTTCTGCGATCACCAGTGGTGAGTGGTTCGGCAACATTACGCCGCCCGAGCCAACCCGAATCCGCTCCGTGCCTTCGGCCACATAGCCGATCACCACCGACGTGGCGGCACTGGCGATTCCCGGCATGTTGTGATGCTCGGCCAACCAGTAACGATAATATCCCAATTGGTCTGCCTTCTGGGACAGAGCCCGGGTATCTTTCAGGGCTTCGGCAGCGGTTTTTCCATCACCTATAGGGGACAAATCAAGAATGGAAAAGGGAATCATCGAATTACTCCAGTATTTTACATGGATCCCAACATACCAGACCCATCAGTACTACTGAAGGTTGTCCCCGAAGGAAAGTCCTCTCGGCCTATCGCTTGCGCTGATCCACTTTGTTCCATGGCTGAGAGGAGCGACGGCCTATCCCGCTCCTCTACGGGAATGGACTTACAGGGATTCCAATTCCTTTTCCAGTTCCTTCATGGCTTTTTGCGCCCGGAACTCTTCATACAGGGCCGCCTTGGATTGGGGATCCAGCTGTCGGCCGGAACCTGCCACCAGACCGTCAAACGCCTCCTGGCTTTGGTTCAGGACCACCAGGGCGCAGAGGTATTTCTTACCGTCCAGACTGGCCAGGGCGATTTCTTCCGGGCTGGAGTTTTGCAGGGATTCGCTGGCCACCTGCTTGGAGACCTGCTCAAAGGTGGAGCCCACATCACTCTTGCCTTCCGCCTGAAGCTTGCGGTTATAGAGCTTGTCCAGCACGCTGGCCTTGATACTGATCTGTTGGGCAAGGTCCGCCCGGGCATTGGCAATGGCATGGGGGCGATCAATTGACATATTGCCGGTCCACTCCACACAGGAAGATGCCGCCAGCCCTTTCTCGGATTTCGGCAGAAACACCCAAGCCGGTGCATTGTCAGTGCTGTTGCCGGTCACACTGCGGGCGTTGTCGATGGGACCGTTCTGAGGGGCGGATGCACAGGCCGTGAGCAGGGACGCCAGGCATAGAGACATCAGGCTTTTCTTTGCGATCATAGTTGTGACTCCAGATGAGATTGGTAGAAGGCGTAACGTTCTGTCACTTTGGTGAGATAGTTCCGGGTCTCCTGGGCGGGCAAGTTCTGCAGGAGATGCCGGTAAACCTCTTCGGGCTTCAGCTGATTGGCGACCCGGGTCGCAGCCGGTAGCTTGGTGGTGTTGCTCATGGCGCGCGCCACATTGCCCGGCCCCGTGTTATAGGCAGAGACGGCCATGTAGAACCGGCTTTCCGTATCAGCCACCTGCCTGAAATAACGATTGAGCAGCAAGTACAGATACACGCTCCCCGCCTCGATGTTCTTTTCCGGATCATACAAGTAGTCCGGCGTTAACAGACGTGGACTGCCATAGAGCTCTTGACTGATATCCTTGCCCGCGGAAGCGGGCACAATCTGCATCAAGCCAAAGGCCGGTATATGGGAGCGGGCCAGAGGGTTAAAGCTGGATTCGGTATGGGCAACGGCCAGAATCAGCGCCGGCGGGATCCCCCACTTCCTGGCGTTTTCCTGAGCCAGGGGCAGAAACTCTTCGGCAAGTTTCAGCGTGTTGCGGTCAGGCACTTTGACCTTGGCAGTCACCCGCCCCTGATTGCGGGAAATGGTGACCGCATCCGCCGTGAACTCGGCGTCCGCCAAACCAGGCACCAGCTTGCGCTGCCCCACTTGGCTGCCGCTCTTGTAGCGGACCGACACACCCGCGTTGACCAGAACCGGATCCTGACTGGCAGCTTCGGCAACAGTCGTGCGGCGCAGCTTGTTCAACTCACGGGCAAGGGTTTCCCGCACTTCCGCATCCGACTGATCCTGGGCCAGTTCAACGGTGACGGTATTTTCCTCGTAATCAACGATGGTCCGCTGATTCAGATTCCCGGAGTATTGCACCAACCGTGTTCTGCCACTGAGCTCCGCATCCTGCCAGTGCTTGGCCACCTGTGCCCGATAGGCCTGCTCCGCCTCCTGCCAGCGCTTAACG
>JAJUGC010000285.1 GCA_029268325.1 Gammaproteobacteria bacterium
ATTAATGAGGTCATGAGCCCGAGCTACAAAAAATGTCAGCGGTGCGGCCTGAAGCAAGAGGTGTAACTATGGCTCATCCAGCTTTCGTAGACCAGGACCAGCTAATGGCACTGGCAAAGTGCAAGCACAAAACCAGGCTCATGCGATGGCTACAGGACAAGCAGATCCCCTATGATCTCAACACCCGCGGTGAGGTCTGGACAACCATTCAAGCAATTAACGCTCACCTGCTCCCGCAGCAGTCGGGCAATGATGATGACGTGGAGTTTGTTTAGTGTCTCGAGGAAGGCCGCGTAAGCCAGAGAATCGCGCTCTTCCAGCCTATGTGTACCTGAGCAAGGGGCGCTATGTTTGGCGCGAACACAAGGACGGAAAACAAGTGCGCGAGGTTGTCCTGGCGCCAGCGTCCGCTAGCATGTCCACGATCTGGGAAAAGTATGAACAGATCACCGAAGGGCCGAAAAATACTTTCCGCTGGCTGGCGGAACTCTATTTGAAATCCGGCCAATACAAAGAGAAGAGCCAAAAGACTCAGAAGGACTACGCCTATTACCACGAGAATGTGGTGAACGCCGCGGTAAAGGATGGCAAGTTCGGTGATGTGCAGCTGGCCAAAATTACACCTGGGGTAGTGAGAAAATATCTCGACAAGCGCTCGGATCAGTCCGGCCCGGTGCTGGCCAATCGAGAAGTGGCGTATATGTCTGTCGTGTTCTCCTGGGGCTATGAACGGGACCTGGTGAAACAGAATCCCTGTAAAGGCGTCCGACGGAACACCGAGAAGGAGCGCACGCGATACGTGGAAGACTGGGAATACAGCTACGTCTATGCCAAGGCGCCCAATAATGTGAAAGCAGCCATGGAGATCATGTATCTCTGTCGCCTCCGGAAGATCGAGGTACTGTCTCTCACCCGCCGCGATATGAAGCCAGAGGGTTTACTATGCAAGCGTACCAAGGGAAGTAAAACCCAGATGGTGCCATGGAGCGACCGGCTCCGAGCAGCGGTCAACCTGGCACTGTCGGAGAACACCGAGGCGGTGACCCAAACCGAATACATTCTCCGGGGCCGGGACGGCAACAAAGTCCGCTCCAGCTCATTCGATACTGCTTGGCAGCGACTGATAGCCAAGTGCATGTGGTCAGAGAAAACACAGGAGGGACTGAAGGAAAGTTTCACCCCCCATGACCTGAAAGCCAAAGGCGTATCAGATTTTGAAGGTGACAAGCGAAAAGCCAGCGGACACAAAGATCCACGCATGACCGAACGCTATGACCGGAAGCTGGAAGAGGTGCCCCCAACGCGGTAGGAATTTTGGGAACAATTTTGGGAACTTCTGAAAATTGCTCCCTTCAACCCTGCCTAAGCTGTTGAATTTAATGGTGCCGGAAACAGGAATCGAACCTGCGACCTACTGATTACGAATCAGTTGCTCTACCGACTGAGCTATTCCGGCGCCAGTGGGCCGCATTATAAAGGCTTGCCCCAAACCGCTCAATAAGCTGGGCAAGCCTTTAGGGGAAACCCGAAGAGCCTGAAGCTCTTAGGCAGCCCGTTGTTTGCGGCGGCTGTTAGCGTCGAGCTGGTAGACCTTGCGGGGCTTCAGCGCGTACTTCTGCAAGCCGGCCAGGTGGATCTCACGCAGGTATTGCTTCCAGTTGATCGCCCGGGCATCAACTGGGAACAGCTCCCGGTCCGTTTCGCCCATCCGCTCGGCCAACGCCATCAGTTTGGTGTTGTGGAAAATGTAGCTCGGCGCGGTATAGAACGAGAAGATGGTCGCCAGGTTCATGGCCGTTTCAAAGTTATCCAGCAACGGCATCGGATCCTTCAGCCCCAGGAGATCCCGCGCCATATTCAGTCCGCGCAGTGGCAGGCGAGCAGCCCCCATCACGGCATTGAACAGGGTTCTGTCCACGGGAATAAAGGGACGTTGCGGCCGACGATAGAACAGGCGGTCATATTTGTTCCAGTTCTCCAACGCTTCTTGCTGGATGTGGGAGATGAAATCGCCCAGCTTGATCGGCTGAGAGCCACTGGAGCAGCACTGATAGATGCGATGCTGGCCGGGCTGCAACAAGGCTTCTGCGGCACTGAGCAGGATGCCGTTTGCCACCAGGTCCGCCGGAATCACATCAATCACGCCAGAGGTCTTGGCCGGGAAGAAAGTCACCTTCTCACGGGCATAGGCCAGGATGATGGCGTCTGCCACTTTCACCCCTTCGATCCAGCCGGGAACGGGCGATTTGAGAGTGCTTTCCACAATGGACGGACGCAGGATGGTCAGGGTCTTGCCGGCCAAGCCCTTCATCAGGAGTTGCTCGCCCATCCATTTGGTAAAGGTATAGGTATCGTTCCAGCCATAGCGGTTGGACTCTTCGATTCCCAGCTCGATCAGCTTTTGCTTCAGTTCTTTGGAGTCAGCGGGATATTTCTGGCGCAACCGGGAGATTTTCCGCTGCAAGCGGGCAATCACCTCTTCCACCAGGAAGTAGCCCTGGGTGGAATGACGCGGGATCGCACGGCCTGCCGGCACCACGTTCTCTTCCCGCATGTCGCCCTGGTTGTAGCCGTTTACATAGCAGGTGGAGACCTGTACCACGGGAATATCGCCTGCGGCGCGGGCCAGGCTCATAATCTGGTTGAGGGACAGGGTGTTGATCAGCAGAGCCTGATCCAGTTCCTCGCGGAAGTTCACGCTGGCGGCGGAGTTGATGATCACGTCCACCCGGCTGGCCAAGTCCTTGAATTTCTCTTCCGTCAAGCCAAACAGGGGCTCGGTGACCTCTCCGGCGACACAGTGCACACGGTTGTGGCAAAAATCCTCAAAGTAGGCCGGCGATTCCTGCTTGAGCAGGTCAAAGATGGAAGAAGAGGCGATTTCATGGGTGAATCGGTCTGTCGCCTGGGGGTACTTCTGGCTGGGGCGGATCAAGAGATGGACGCCGCCGATTTCCGGCACGTCACGCATGATCTTTTCCAAGAGAACCTTGCCGACAAATCCCGTTGTGCCGGTGATCAGCACATGCTTACCCGCTAGTGCCGAACGGGTCTTTGATGGATATTCATTTGCCTTAGTCATTCTACCTTGCTCCTATCCGGTGGGCCTTTCCCGACTTTCTGTGACAGTTGGCTCGGTCCTGGAACCAGAATGCCACTCGGTTAAAAGTGCCCGTTATTATTGACTAGACCAATTGTTGCTGTTGTCGCTACCGTCTTTTTTGGTGCAAGCCTTGTTAATCCAGGCCTGATTAGCGCAAGCAGCAAGTAATTATTCACATTTTGCAACATTTCTGAATATGACTCCGCACACATACAGGGATTCGGGAGCAGCATGTTGTCATTCTGCAATGGACATCACACCCCAACTACGACTGGATCAGCAACCTGTCGTGCCGGTAGTCACAGCCTGATTATTACGCAACTTGTGTTGCAATCAAGTGAACAATAAGTAAGCCTGCACATTCACTCCGCGCCTTTCTCCAACGGCTGAGGATCAGACGGGGAGACCTGGGCCCAGGATGCTAACAAGGCTGCCAGGGGCTCTCCTGCGGAAGATTCCCTGAGACGCTGTAAAAGCTCTTCCTGGCTGCCAAACCTGGACTCGTCAAAGCCATGCTTGCGACTCTGGGGAGCGCTGGGCACCGGATCAATCCGGGGCACTTCCTTAGAGCTTGAAGGCACACCCAAGAGCGGGGCTGAACGTCTGCC
>JAJUGC010000286.1 GCA_029268325.1 Gammaproteobacteria bacterium
CCCGGGCGGCATGGAGCCGCACATCCACTTCTGCCAGAGTCCTGGGTGCCACCCGGGCCTGCACATCCACGGCTTCGATCCTGTGCTCACCAAAGGCCAGCAGGGGGCTGCGGGCAGAGAGCTGCAGCCGTGGGTCTTCTGCGTTACCGCTTAATTGCCACTGCCCTTCCAGGGCCCCCTCCAAGCCGGGGCCAAAGGTGGCCAAGTCCTGGATTTCCAGCTCCCCGCCCAAATCCCAGGTACTGTTGAGCTCTCCCTGGGCAAAGACCCGGTTGGCTCCCCAGAGAAGCTCCACCTCATCCACTTGCCAGCGATCATCAAGGCTGCGGCTGACTCCGCCGGTCAGCCGCAGGGGCTGCTGGCGCAGATCCCCCTGCACGGCAAGATCCTCCAGTTGCAGACTCCAGCCGGCGTCCTGCCAGGAAAACCGGGTCCGGGCCCCCCCGTTCAGTTGCCCCGGCCAGTCGGCCAGCCAGGGAGACGGGTCCACCTGATCCAGGTGTAACAACCCCTGCCACTGAATCCCTTGGCTCCAGTCCAGATTCCCCTGCAAACCCAGGCGGGACTGTTCCACCTCCGCCAGCAACTGACGAACCTCCAGCTGGCGAAGATCGCCCTGGCCCTGTAACTGCAGGGCCAGCGGAGGCTGGTCCGGCAGCGCAAGACGGGTCTGGGCGTTGACCTTATAGCTTTCCATGCTGCCCGCCAGATGCAACGCCGTCTCGGACAGGCCAATGTCCTGCCAGCGCAGGGCCTGGTGGGTATCCAGTTGCAACCGGAACGGCAGCTCCGCACGGGTCAGGTCAACCTGGCCGGTCGCTTCAGCGGCAAGACTCCCGTCGCGGATGGCCAGCAGCCTGACCGCCAGCTCCGCCAAGTGGCCGGTCAGATCCAGTTGCCAGTGTTCAAAAGGCAACTCCGGACCTGGCGGCCGGTAGCGGCCCGCCAATTGTGCCGTGATGGGGTAGAGCTTGTCCGTCAACAGGTGTCCGGTCAGCTCCAGCTCGCCCTGTCCCAGCAGGGAATCCTCAAACTGCCAGGTGACTTGGTGCAAGGCCCAGTCGCTCCCTGCCACCACACCACGGATGGCCAGGGCTCCGAACCGGATGGGCTCCTGCTCCCCCCGCTGCCAATCCAGCTGGTCCACTTCCAGCCGCCCCACATTGAACTGCCAGGGAATGCGGATATCGGGCAGGCTCACCCCGTCGAAGGGCTCATCGGCTTCCGGCTCCCCATCCGGGGACTGGGCCGTCCAGATAAAAAGCCGTTGCGCCACCAGTTGATCCAGGCACAGGGTATTCCGACGCAAGCAACTCAACTGCCAGCGGCTACGGACCTGGCTGGCCTCCAGCCGAAAAGACTCCGATTCCCAACGCAGCAGGCCGATCTCCAGGCCCTCGGCCAGGGTTCCCTCCACCTGTTCCAGGGTCAGCGCCGGCAACCAGCGCGGCACCTGGGCCAGCACCCACCGGCCGGCCGCCTCGTTGAACAGGACCAGCGCGATCAAGCCAGCCAGCAGCCCGGCCAGCAAAACCAGAACCAGCAAGCAGATCCTCACCCAGCGCCACCAGCGGCGGCCAGGCCGGCGGGGCGGTGGGGCGGGCGTTTGGGACGGTACGGCCTGCTCCGTCACAAGACACCTCCCACAAACAGGTGCAGGCGAATGCCGCCACCTTCCACGCCATGGGCAATGTCCACCCGGAAATTACCGAATGGCAGCAGCCAGCGGGCCCCTACCCCCACCCCGGTGTAGCGGGGCTCACAACAGTCCGCAAAGGCGCCGCCGTGATCCACAAACACGGCCGCTTGCCAGTTGGTGAAGATCTGATAGAGATACTCGGCACTGGCGGTTAGCAGATACTGGCCCCCGGTTTCGGTGCCGTCGGAGCGACGCGGCCCGAGGCTGTTGTAGTCATAGCCCCGTATGCTTTGGTCCCCGCCGGCGAAGAACCGGGTACTGACCGGCACTTCATGGAAGTCATCGGCCATCAACCAGCCCAGCTCCAGCCGGCTGAGCAGTTGATGGCGGGGCGCCAGGCGCATCAGGTAGTGGCCTTCCGTATTAAGCCGCAGGTAACGGGTATCAGAGCCCAGCAACGGATCAGAAAACTCGGCGTCGAACAGGAGCCGATAGCCCCGGTCCGGGTGGACGCCTCCTTCGGTGGCAGTTTTCGAGAAGCTAATGCCTGGTACCACAAACAGGCTGTTCTCAACCCGTTCATCCTTACCGCTGCCTCCCCCTAGGCTGGCACTTTCACTGCGAATCCGCAGGGAAGGGTTACGCCACCAGCCGCTGGATAATAGGGTTTGCCGGCTAAAGCCCAGGCTTTCGGTGCGGTAGTAGCTGTCTTCAAACTCTTCTTCCTGGTAACCGGCCTGGATGATCCAGAAATCATTGAGGGGATCCGTTTCAGGTATCCGATACTCGGCGGACAGTCGCCGGTTCATCTGTGACCAAACCAGAGAAGAGGTAAAAGAGTGTCCATAACTGTTAATAAGCGGCTTGTCCCAACTCAGACGCAAACGGGGGCCACTATCGGTGCCATAGCCCACACCCACGCCTACCCGGTTGGACTCGTTATCTCGCAGGTGCACCTCCACGGGGATCGGTTGGTCTGCATTCTCCGGGCGCTGGGGACGAACCGTGACCGAGGCGCAATAGCCGCTGTCCAGCAGGCGTGTGGTGAGATTGTTGATATTTTCCTCAGAGTACGGATCACCCGCCTTGAACGGCACCAGCTGGCCGAGGCGCCGGTCATTAAGTTCCGTCTCGCTGAAGGTCACCTCTCCCAAACGGTAACGGCGGGCGCTGTCAAAGGTCAGGTACAGGTCGGCGGTGCGCTCATCCCGGTTAATCTCGATCCGGTGCTCCCGGTAGGTTGCATCGAAAAACCCCCGACTAATGGCGTTGGTTTGCAGACGGCGCTTAAGTGTTTCATAGGCTCCATGATCCAAAACCACACCGGGCTCCGGCAGGTTCTCACTCAAGACCCGTTGCAGTTGGGGGTCAAACTGCCCTTCCCCCTCGATGCGCACAAGAATCTTCCGCCAACGTACCGGCTTGGCCAGGCGAATGCTCACCCTGACCTCGGGTTCCCGGTCTTGCTGAATCCGCAGGGTCACTTCAGAGTCGTAGTAACCCAGCGCCTGTAAGGCCTCCTGCACGGCTTTTTCCACGGATGAGCGTAAGCCGGCGCTATTTTCCAAGTCGCGGACGTAGAGGGTTCCCACATGGGCCCGAATATTTTCATCCAACCGCTTGCCCACCCCGCTGATCCGCAGGTTGACCTCTTCCTGGTCATCCTGGGCCAGCAGGATACCTGGTGCCAGCAGCAAGCCCAGGCAAATCCAACAACGTAGATAGAGGCTCACAAGTGCGCGCATGGTCTGGCCTGGAAATCGAGACAAAAGTCGTGAGGCCCGTTCAGGGAACTGATGACATCAGGAAGCGCCGGATCGCCGCCGCGACCACTTCTGGCTTTTCCGCATGCAGCCAATGGCCTGTCCGAGGAATGATACGCATAACCGCTGCGGGAAATAACTCCTGGATCTTCGGCCAGTGCTCGGCCTGGATGTAGTCCGAATCCCCCCCTTTGACAAAGAGTACCGGGCGCGGAAACGGCGGCTGGTTTTGCTGGCCTTCCATGATGTTCGGGTAGTTTTGGATCAAGGCTTCCAAATTGATGCGCCAGCCAAACCG
>JAJUGC010000287.1 GCA_029268325.1 Gammaproteobacteria bacterium
ATTCGATAGCGGGACGGATAGCCCCTGCATAGTTGCCCAAGTGGGGAATGCCTGTTGTGGTGATACCCGTAAGGACTGTGTGCTGACTCATGGAGACTCGCTAAATCTAGATTCAATACAAGGGCAGAACCTTATCCCAGGGCCCCGGGAAAATCCAGTCTTGCCCATCCCGTCTTGGAACTATGGGGCTAGGATTTTGCCCCGTCGGCCCTGCTTGACGGCTGGTTTAGGGGAGTGGGTTAAATCTCCCCTGCCCTCAATACCTTACCCGCCTCATTGTGTTGCAAACTGGATAAGGTGGCTGCCCCCGTAACCAAGGTCACAATCATGGACTCTGCTTCCAAGGCGATTTGCTCCCTTTGGTCTTTGTGCTCAATGTAATCCATGGACAGGATAAACATCTCCCGAATGGTGACTTTGCACAACTGATGGAGCCTTGCATCATCCAGGGTGGGCAAGACGTTACGAGTTTTCAGATCCTCGGCCATGTCGTCCACAAAATTAGCCATGGCTTCTCTCAGGGCCTTTCGCAAGACCGGCGAGGCACCGTGTAACTCCCGCACGCCAAGCATAAAGGCGTTGGGCCGTTTAGCAGCAAATTCCAGGAACAGGCGAACCGTTACCCTTACCACTTGATGGATTTGTTGCAGATCAAAGCCTGCGATGGAGGGGCCCGACTCTATCTGCCCCTTTTCCAAGAGGGTATCCAGCGCTTCTAGACGCAATTTGCGCAAGGGCTCCCTTAGTTCATTGACCACGTTTTCAATGATGGCCAACCCCAATTCATCCATGTTTTTGAAGTGGCGGTAGAAGGTATTGGGGTTTAGGCCAGCCTCCCGGCCGATTTCACGAATCCCCAGTGCTTGAAGGCTCCGGGTACGCACTACCAGTGCGAGTGCCGCTTCCATTAACAGTGTTTTGCCATGGGCGGCAACAGATTTAGCTACTGACATTGAGTTAAAACCTTCACAAGAATGCCCAGATTGTATGAGAACTACTTGACCCGTAGTATACACATGTCTACTCTAGTAGACAGCCGTACACTTGTGCAGTACCAGCGAGGAGAGGAAATTCGCCATGAACGCGCAGGCAAAGTCCAAGAACAACAATGTACAACATCACAAAATCGCCATTATCGGTACTGGCTTTGCCGGTTTGGGCATGGCGATCCAGCTTAAAAAGAGCGGCGAACGGGACTTTATCTTGTTCGAGCGGGAAGCCGGTGTAGGTGGTACCTGGCGGGTGAACCATTATCCCGGTTGCGCCTGTGACGTCCAATCTCACTTGTACTCCTTTTCCTTTGAGCCCAACCCCCACTGGTCTCGCATGTATGCTCCCCAGGCGGAAATCAAATCCTACCTGGAAGCCTGTGCGGATAAATATCAGCTCATGCCGTACATCCGCTTGAACACGCCGATTACCCGTGCCCAGTGGGATGAAACAGCAAATCTATGGCGGATTCAGGATGATAATGGCAACGAATATACAGCCAACATCCTGATTTCAGGAATGGGCGGGCTATCCACCCCTGCTTATCCAAAGATTGCCGGTTTGGATTCCTTCCAGGGCAAGGTTTTCCATTCCCAGCAATGGGATCATGGCTACGACCTGACAGGCAAGCGAGTGGCCGTAATCGGTACCGGCGCCTCGGCCATCCAGTTTGTTCCCCAGATCCAGCCGAAAGTTGCCCGCCTGGATCTCTACCAGCGGACTGCCCCCTGGATTCTCCCCAAACCAGACCGCGCGATTTCGGGTGCCGAGCAGGCCTTGTTCAAACGTGTCCCTGCCCTGCAACAAGCCATGCGGGCGGCCATTTACACCTCATTGGAAGCACGGGTGGCCGGCTTTACCATCAACCCCCGCCTGATGGTGATTGCCAAGCGCTGGGCGCTCAAGCATATCCGCAGCCAGATCCATAATCCTGAACTGCGCCGCAAAGTCACTCCAGACTATACCATTGGCTGTAAGCGGATTCTGTTATCCAATGACTATTATCCGGCGCTGGACCAGCCCAATGTGGATGTGATCACCACAGGCATCCAGGAAGTGCGCCCCCACAGCATCATTACAACCGATGGCCAAGAGCGTCAGGTAGACGCCATCATCCTTGGAACCGGGTTTGCTGCTACGGATCCGGTTCCGCGCGACCTGGTTTTCGGGCGCAATGGAGTTGACCTGGCAGAGCAGTGGAAATCAGGCCCCGAAGCCTATAAGGGAACAACCGTTACCGGGTTTCCGAACCTGTTCCTTATTGTTGGCCCCAACACGGGACTGGGCCATAGCTCCATGGTCTATATGATCGAATCCCAGATCAACTATATCCTCGACGCCCTCAAGAAAATGGACAAGCGTCGCGTCCAGGTCGTCGAGGTCAAGTCCCAGGTACAGGCGGAATTTAACCGCAAGATCCATCGGCAGTTGGATGAGTCCGTTTGGAATACCGGCGGCTGCATGAGTTGGTATCGCCATCCGGTAAGTGGCAAGAACACCTCTTTGTGGCCCAGCTATACCTGGCGCTTTCGTCAGATCACCAAACACTTCGATACCGAGGCCTATCACCTACTCCCCGCCAAGGAACAACAGGCGACAGCCAACGAACCAGGCCTTTCGGAGCCCATCGCTAGCACCTAAGCACCTTCAAGGGTCGTGCTCACCTGATTTTTCCAGGTGAGCACGAACTACTGCATGGATGCCGGATCAAGATCTGGCCCCAAAAAGCGAACAACAATAAGGAGGCTATCCATGACTCCCCAAACCGCTACCTTGCTTGCCCCCCTCCCTGACTCCGAGAGTTTTCTCGATACCCTGGTGGAAACTTACCTCTGCCATCCCAACAGCCTGACGGTACAACAGGAGCTAGACCAATGGCGTCCTCGGTATACCCTATGGAATTATGTGCAGGCGATCACCCGGCTCATGCCGAACCTCAGCCAGAAACACGCCAAGATAGATCGGCACAATCTATGTTACTGGGAAATTGGGCAGCCAGACCGCCCCACCGTGGTCCTCGTCCATGGTTTTGGGGCCAGTAAAGAGAATTGGCTGCCCCTGATTCCCCGTCTGGCTCGTCACTATCACCTGCTGATACCGGATCTCCCCGGCTTTGGTAACAGCACTTACCACTCCCGGGCCCGCTACACCTATATGCGCCAGGCCCAGCGTTTGGCGGACTGGTACAAAGCGCTGAACCTTGGCCCGGCCCACTGGGTTGGCAGCTCCATGGGCGGAGCCATTTGTGGAGTGATAGCAGCCCAACACTCTGCCTGCGTGGCATCGGTCTGCCTGATGAACGCCGCAGGAGTGGCTGGCAGCAACCTGAGTCCAATGGTAAGCGGGCTGTTGGAAGGTCAGAACCCCCTGATTCCGGCTTCGGTGCCTGAAGTGATTCGTCTCTTCCGGATGACAACCCATCGTAACCAGCGGCTCTGGTCTCGGGTTATGCCTCCTTTATTAAGCAAAACCATGATCCATCGAAACATGGTTAACCGCCATATCTTCCGTGATATGCTGACTCCAGAGGTTCCCCTGAACCAGCTGCTCCCAGAAGTTCAGGCTCCCACCTTGATTATGTGGGGAGACCAAGACCAAATCCTGGATGTGAGCTGCTCGGAAGTTTTTAAGGCGTTGATTCCCCATGCGGAACTGAAAGTTTTCCGTGACCTTGGGCATTTGCCAATGTTAGAGGCGCCAGGCCTGACAG
>JAJUGC010000288.1 GCA_029268325.1 Gammaproteobacteria bacterium
GCACCGTTGCGGCGACCACCTGGGCCGAATACAAGCGTTACTTTGAAAAAGACCCCGCCCTCACCCGCCGCTTCCAGGTGGTTAAAGTCGAAGAACCCAGCCTGGATCGGGCCATTGCCATGATGCGAGGCGTCGCCCAGTCCCTGGAAGCCCACCACAAGGTACGGATTCTCGACGAAGCGATTACTGCCTCCGTCAAACTGTCAGCGCGCTATATTCCCGGTCGCCAATTGCCGGACAAATCGGTCAGCCTGCTCGACACTGCCTGTGCCCGAGTGAGTCTGAGCCAAACCGGCACCCCGGCCCCGATTGAAGATCACCGCAGGGCGCTTGACCAGATTGACCGTACGCTGGCCATGCTGGAGCGTGAACAAGCTTGTGGAGGGGATTGCCTCAGCTCCATTTCTGAACTCCGGGAACAGCGTGAACAGATCCAGCAACGGCTGGAGCAACTATCCGCCCAGTGGCAGGAAGAGACGGGCCTGGTCAAAGAGATTCGGGAGCTCAAGGAACGCTTGGCGCAAGCCCATGAAGCCAGCAGCCAACCACCAGACCAGCCGGTAAACGACAACAGCCCGGAGCCGACGGACGAGCCAGGACTCCAGGAGACCAGCACGATTGATCCTCAGGAAGCCCGCCAGCGCCTTATGGAGCTTCAAGAGCGCCTCGAGGCGGTGCAAGGGGATTCTCCTCTCATTCATGTGCAGGTAGACGCCCAAGCCATTGCCGAAGTGGTCGCTGACTGGACAGGAATTCCCGTGGGCAAGATGCTGAGCGACGAAGTCCACGCCATCCTCAATCTCGGGGAGCAGCTTAACCAACGAGTGATTGGGCAGCCCCAGGCCATAGCGGCCATTGCCCGAAATATCCGCAGCTCCCGAGCCGGCCTGGCAGATCCGAACAAGCCCATTGGCGTCTTTATGATGACCGGCCCCAGTGGCGTAGGTAAGACGGAAACCGCCTTGGCCCTGGCCGATATTCTGTTTGGCGGCGACCAGAACCTCACCGTCATTAATATGTCCGAGTTCAAGGAAGAGCATAAGGTTTCCATGCTGCTGGGTGCCCCTCCTGGTTATGTGGGCTATGGCGAAGGGGGTGTGTTGACCGAAGCTGCGCGCCGCAAACCTTATTCGGTCATCCTGCTGGATGAAATGGAAAAAGCCCATCCCGGCGTTCAGGACGTGTTCTACAACCTGTTTGACAAGGGCACGATCAAGGACGGCGAAGGCCGGGATATCGACTTCCGCAACACGCTGATCATCATGACCAGCAATGTGGGAGACCAGCACATCAGCCATCTGTGCCAGCAAGCAGCGGAAAAGCCTGCGCCGGAGCAAGTCCTGGAGACCATTCGCCCCGAGCTGCTGCGCCACTTCAAGGCGGCGTTCCTGGGTCGGGTATCCGTCATCCCCTACTACCCCCTGGATTCCGAACATCTGCTGAAGATTGCCGAAATGCGTATGCAGGCTCTCCAGCAGCGTCTGCAGGAGCGTTACGGCGCCCCATGCCACATCGAGCCAGCGGTTCTGGAGCAGATCGTTTCCCGCTGCCAGGACACCGACACGGGAGCTCGCACCATCGAGAGCATCCTCAATCAAACCCTGTTGCCCGAGCTCGCCACCGAGTGCTTGACGCGGTTGGCTTCCGGGTCACCAATCACCCAGGTAGAGATTGGCCTCGACGAATTCGGAAACTTCCGCTATCAGCTTCAATAAGTTGCTCTCCCCTCAGTGCGGCAGCCGTTTCAACGGCTGCCGCCTGCAAGTCCATAAAGGCGTTTTCCAACCTCATAGAGAGCGTTGATACTCGCCATAGTGACCAACGGCAGCAAATAGTAGACCCCCCGAAACGCCAGTAAGGATGCCAATAAGGCTCCCTTATCCGCATCCGGCAAAAAAAGCAGTAAAACCGCCTCGAAAACACCAATCCCCCCGGGCACATGGCTTAAGGCACCGGTCAGCATGGCCAGCACGTACACACCCACAAATGCCGGATAGAAGAGTGAAACCCCTTCTGGCAGCAAGATATAAACGACGCCAGCAACAATAGCGATATCAACGGTTCCGAAAAATAACTGGGCAATACTCATCTGAAGGCTGGGAGGAGGTGCTTCCCAGGACTTAATCCGGATCGGGTGGTTACGTAACCGGCTCCAGGCGAGATATCCCAGCAGGCCAAGAATGACCAGCGCCCCCACACTTCTCAGCAGAACTTCAGGAACTCCACTTACCCGGGCCAGCCCTTGGGGCTGGATTAGCAACGCCAACCCGGCGGTCAAAATAATGCCCAACGTAAAGAAAAAACCGCATAACGCGGTCATGATGGCGGCATCAGCAACGCTTAGGCCGTACTTTTTATAGAACCGATAACGTACCGCCCCACCGGTGATGGGTGCGGGCCCTACATTGCGCTGTAGGGAAAATGCACTGAGGGAAGTAAAAATCAGGCGCGGCCAGGGAATTTTCCACTTCAGGTACCGCAGAGCCAGATAGTCATAGCCGATAATCCAAATATAGCCGAACGCCGCCAGCCCAATCGCCTTGGCCAAGGTCGCCCCGGAAAGGTTACGAATGGCATTGGCCACATCGGAGACTTCTACGTCACGAAGCATTTTCGCGAGTAGATAAAACACCAGCACCATGACGACCAGCGGAAGGAGCCTGCTTAGAATCCGTTTCAACTTTGGGGGCACAGCCACCTCCGGTTATCCCCTGCCGTCTTCCTGTGTTCGCCCCACAGGAAACCGCCCAAGCCCCCTACGGAAACGATCGCGGCTCAAAACGACAGCAGGCAACTAGTTTCCTTGCGCCCCACTGATCTACAAAGCACCTGGGTTTACACACCGGCCACCAGGGGCGTCAAAGGTGTTTGATGGCAGTGCAGGAACCAACGATCTGCAATGACATTGCGGGCAAACCATTCGCTGCGCAGCAGGGCCCGGGCCGCATACTGCTTGACCACTGGGGGAACGGATAACTGGATTAGACGGTCCTTGTCGCGCTTGCCAAACCGTTGAAGGATTTGCGCCTCGTAATCCTTCAGCCGGCTTTCCCGGTAATCCCCTTGGGCAGCCTGGATCACCTCTGCCGCCAACATCGCAGACTCTACCGCCGGTCTTATCCCTTCTCCGCTTTGGGCATAGGCCAGCCCCAGCGCATCACCAATCAACAGCAAGCCGTCACCGGCCATCTGGCGCTTACCATGGTCATACAGGATATAGGCGTGTCCTTTGAACCGTTTGGGCAGGTCGCCTGGTATGCGCCCTCTCTTCTGGAGCATCTGGACAAATGAAGCCAGGTGATCACTCAGACGTTGGTTATCCTCCCGTCCTAAACCGATATTCAAGAAGTTTCCTTTGCGAAAAACCCAGCTGTAGCCTTTAAGGTCTTCACAGAAGTAAAGCTCGGGAACATCCGGTTCGACTCGGCACTCATCCCGCTGGGCAGGAGACATCTCGAACTCGACCTCTTTAGCCACCACCACGCGCTCTTCCTGCCCTAGTTTTGCCCCTAGCAAACGAGCCACGGGGCAAAAGTGCCCGCCAGCGCCGACCAGCAAATCGGCACTGAACGAACCATTGACCAGCCAATGCCCATCTTTACGCTCCACAGTTTCCAGGGAAACCCCTGTCTCCAGATCAGCACCACAACGCTGCAATAAGTAATGATCAAACTCGCAGCGACGTACCCCA
>JAJUGC010000289.1 GCA_029268325.1 Gammaproteobacteria bacterium
AATCCCGGTGGTGCCTACAACCCCCTCTTCTTATATGGAGGCGTGGGGCTGGGGAAAACCCACTTAATGCATGCGGTGGGGAACGCCATTCAGAAGAAGAACCCCAATGCCCGGATCGTGTATCTGCATTCCGAGCGGTTTGTGGCGGATATGGTTAAGGCGCTGCAATTGAACGCGATCAATGAGTTCAAGCGCTATTATCGCTCCGTGGATGCCCTGCTGATTGACGATATCCAGTTTTTTGCCCGCAAGGAACGTTCCCAGGAAGAGTTTTTCCATACCTTTAATGCCCTGCTGGAGGGCGGGCAGCAGATGATCCTTACCTGCGACCGCTATCCGAAAGAAATCGAGAATATGGAAGAGCGCCTCAAGTCCCGGTTTGGTTGGGGCTTGACGGTGATGGTGGAGCCGCCGGAGCTGGAAACCCGGGTGGCGATCCTGATGAAGAAGGCCGAGCAAAGCAATGTGAAGCTCAGCAGTGAGGCGGCGTTTTTCATCGCCCAGAAAATCCGCTCCAACGTCCGTGAGCTGGAGGGGGCACTCAAGCTGGTGGCGGCCAATGCCCACTTCACCGGCCAGGAAATTACACCGGCGTTTATCCGTGACTCCCTGAAGGATTTGCTGGCGTTACATGAAAAACAGGTCAGTATTGATAATATTCAGCGCACTGTAGCGGAATATTATAAGATCAAGGTGTCGGACCTGTTGTCCAAGCGTCGCACCCGATCAGTCACCCGCCCCCGGCAGGTGGCCATGGCGCTGGCCAAGGAGTTGACCAACCACAGCCTGCCGGAAATCGGCGAGGCCTTTGGCGGGCGGGACCATACCACGGTGCTCCACGCCTGCAAAAAGATTGTCGAGCTTCAGGAGCAGGACCCCTCGATCCGTGAGGATTACCAGAACTTCCTGAGAATGCTCACCAGTTAGGTGGGATGACCAAGGTGATCAAGAACACCAAGCAGTAGCCGACAGTGGCAGGCCCAAGTACAAGCGAATGACCGAGAGCGATTGAGATGAAACTGACCATTACACGCGAGGCACTCCTGACGCCCTTACTGGCGATTGCCGGGGTGGTTGAGAAAAAGCAGACCATGCCGGTGTTGGCGAATATTTTATTGGTGGCGGATGAAAGCGGACTGAGCTTGACCGGTACCAATATGGAAGTCGAGTTGGTCAGTCATATTGATGATGTGGAAGTGGAAGAGTACGGCCGCATTACGGTACCGGCAAAAAAGCTGTCGGATATCTGCCGTGCCTTAGGCGAGCAGTCCCGTATCGGCTTGAGCCTGAAGGATAACCGGGTCCAGTTGAGTAGTGGACGCAGCCACTTTACCCTCTCGACGCTGCCGGCGGAGCACTTTCCCAATATTGAAGAAGAAGCCGATGGTCTGGAGCTGAGTCTTCTGCAGGGCGAGTTGAAAACACTGCTGGATGCCACTTCCTTTGCCATGGCCCAGCAGGATGTGCGTTATTACCTGAACGGCATGTTGTTTGAGGTGACGCCGGAGCACCTGCGGGTTGTCGCAACGGACGGACATCGTCTGGCAATGGCTACCCACAAGATGCCAAACCCGGTCTCCGAGCCCCGGCAAATGATTGTTCCCCGCAAAGGGGTTCAGGAACTGGCCCGTCTGTTAACGGATGCCAATGAACCCTGTACCCTACAGTTCGGCGATAGCCATGTACGTGCGACCATCGGCAGCTTTATCTATACCTCTAAGCTGATCGAAGGTAAATTCCCGGATTATCAAAGAGTTATACCGCGCGGTGGCAATATGGTCATGATTGCTGACCGTCAGGAATTGCGGTCCACGCTGACCCGGGCGGCGATCTTGTCCCACGAGAACGTGCGCGGCGTACGGCTCCAGTTCGACCATAACCAGCTGAAGGTATTCGCCAACAACCCCGAGCACGAAGAAGCGGAAGATAGCCTGATGGTGGAGTACCAGTCTGAGCCGCTGCAGATCGGGTTCAACGTCAGCTATCTGACCGATGTGCTGAACGTTATCGATGGTGAGACCGTGAAAATGACCCTGGCCAATCCCAACAGCAGTGCATTGCTGGAGTCCACTGAAAGTGACCTGGCTCTGTACGTGGTCATGCCCATGCGTCTGTAAGAGCCACACCACCGGGTTGGTTGCCGAGGGGCGCGAATAGGAGTGGATGGGCAGCCGGGCTGCCTGTCCAAATCAAAAGGACAGTGATGAGCGTATCGGATAATGAAGGACACATTGATCAATACGTTTAAAGGTGCCCTGCGTATCGGGCAGACCGCGGCGGTTCTTTCCAGGGTAGGACTCAACTATGCGCTGGGCGATCGTCCGCCCACGCCTCGGCTGCTGCGGCGCACTTTTGAAGAGCTGGGCGCCACCTATATTAAGCTAGGGCAGTTTATTGCCAGCTCTCCCACCTTCTTTCCCCAAGAATATGTGGAAGAATTCCAGCATTGCCTGGACCGGACACAACCCCTGCCCTTTTCGGTGATGAAGCGGATTCTCAACGAAGAGTTGGGCAAGCCGCTGCACGAAATCTATTCCGAAATCGATCCGGTGCCTTTGGCGTCTGCATCCATCGCCCAGGTCCATGCCGCCAAGTTACGGACCGGCGAGGATGTGGTGATCAAGATCCAGAAGCCGGGAGTGGCCAATGTGCTACTGACGGATCTCAATTTTCTGTACGTGGCTGCCAAAGTTCTGGAGTTTCTTGCGCCCAAGCTGTCCTGGACCTCATTGTCTGGGATTGTGGAGGAAATCCAGCGCACCATGATGGAAGAGTGCGACTTCTACAAGGAAGCCCATAACTTGCGGGTATTCCGGCAATTCTTGCTGGACACCCATAACGAACAGGCCACGGTGCCCCGGGTATACGAGCATTGCAGTACCATGCGGGTACTGACCATGGAGCGGTTTTATGGTGTGCCTCTGACGGACTTGGAGACCATCCGTAAGTACTGCAAGGATCCGGAGCGGACCCTGATCTCGGCGATGAATACCTGGTTTGCCAGTCTCACCCAATGCGAGTTTTTCCATGCGGATGTGCACGCGGGTAATCTCATGGTATTGGAAGACGGCCGCGTTGCGTTTATCGACTTCGGTATTGTGGGACGGATGGCGCCGGGTACCTGGCAGGCCATCTCCGATTTTATTTCGGCGATCATGACCGGCAATTTCGAGTCCATGGCTGACGCCATGGTGCGCATTGGGGTCACCAAGGACGAGGTGGATGTTTCCCGACTGGCCGCGGATATTCGTAGCCTCTACGTGCGGATGGATACCATGGGCCCCGATTACGCGGGCGTGGACGATGTCACCGAAGACGAGGTGAACAATATCCTGTTGGATCTGGTTAAACTCGGCGAACAACATGGCCTGCACTTCCCCCGCGAGTTCGCCTTGCTCCTGAAGCAGTTCCTCTACTTCGACCGCTATATCCACATCCTGGCGCCCGAGCTGGATATGTTCATGGATGAGCGGCTGAATATGTTGCACTGAGACAGGGCAATCGGTGCGGGGCGAGACCGATCCTCTGCTAAGAGACTCTAAGGCAAAGGTTCGAGAAAGCTCATAGTGATCTATGTGTCTGCCCCGAGCGGACACATAGGTCTGGCCCTGAAGCCCACCTTGTCTGTTGCTCCGCCCTTCCCCTTTGTTTCTAATCTTTTCCAACTTCCAACTTCCAA
>JAJUGC010000290.1 GCA_029268325.1 Gammaproteobacteria bacterium
GAAGTAGTCCCGGTTGACATTAGAGACCAGCCGGCCGGTGGTCGGCATGAAATGGGGCGGTGCATTGGACAACTGCACCTCGGTGACCAGCGACGAATAGGATGGTGTTGTGCTGCGAGGAGCGGAGCGGCGGAAGCTTGGGAGAAGGGCTCTCCAGGTCATGGCGGTCAATCCTTTATGCTGCTTTGGCGTTCATCCGTGTACTGCAGAGGCAGAATATAGCGATTGGGAGCTCAGGGGCCACTGTCTCCAATAGCAGACGGAATAACTGCTCAGAATGAGCCGGGAAGCAAGAGGGGATCAGTCCTCCCTGGTCGATCGGCCAGAGCTGCCGGCTTCAGGGTTTTCTGGCCGGGGGCGGTCGTCCCGCCGACGTTCGTGGATGGGGGGAGAGGCAACGAACTCTTCGTTGCGCGGGTCAAGCTCATTGAGGATTGAAACATCGGACACCGGCATACTGGTAACAAAAGGTTCCTGTTCCTTGGGAGGAATGCTCGGGAACCTGATGATTCTCCAGAGGGTGAAGAGAGTCAGCAGGGCAAGGATGGAGCCGGTAAACAGGAACAGGCCGTTGGGGCCGATCAGGCTGATGGCAGAAGAGCCCAGCACTGGGCCAAAAATGCTGCCCAGGCCGTGGCTGAGGAGCAAGCCGCCGCTGGCGGCGACAATTTGGTGCTGATGCAGCCGGTCGTTGACCAGGGCAACGGCAATCGGGTAAATGGCCGCCGTAAAGCCGATCACGCACTCCACCATGACAAAGAGCAACAGCAGATTAGAGCCGCCATACAGGGCCGCCACGATACTGCACCCGGCAGCGGCAATAGCTAGCAGCAAGAGGATAACCTGGCGCCGGAACATATCGGAGAGCCGACCAATGGGCCAGGCGAAGAACATGGCCGCCAGGACCGGGGCTGCCATAAAGATGGCGATTTCCGAGATTTCCAGCCCAATAAGGTGGGCATAAACCGGCCCCATGGCGCTAAAGGCGCTGCTGACCAGGGCAGAGACTGGCGCGGCAATCAGGGCCAGGGGGGAGAGCTTGAACAGGGTCTTGAACGGCAGGCGTTCGACCCGCTCGATTGAAGGAGCGCTCATCCGGGTCAGGGCCAGGGGGATCAGGGCGATGGTGAGCAGGATGGCCGCAATACTAAAGGGCCGCAATGACGCCGGGTTGGCGGTGGCAATCAGCATCTGTCCGCTGGCGGCGGCCAGGTAGACGACAATCTGGTAGATCCCGAAGAGTTTGCCCCGGTTTTCGTTATTAGCACGGGTGCTGAACCAGCTTTCGATAACCACCATCAGCCCCGCCATGGACAAGCCCGAGATCGCCCGCAAGATGGCCCAAACGACCGGGCTGACAAACAGGGGGTGGAGCAGGGCGACCACGGCCATGGTGGCGGCAAAGACCGCAAAACTGCGGATATGACCGACCCGCTCGATAATGTTTTTGCTGTAGATCGAGCCCAGGATGGAGCCGATGGAAAAGCCCACCAGGACCCAGCCGATCACCGCCGGGTCGA
The DNA here is from genome assembly GCA_029268325.1 of Gammaproteobacteria bacterium. GTDB lineage: Bacteria > Pseudomonadota > Gammaproteobacteria > Pseudomonadales > Oleiphilaceae > JAEZAA01. Next base: position 1,521 of record JAJUGC010000290.1, read on the forward strand.
TTCCCTCAAGGCTGAGCCGGAGGCCGAGCAGTGTCGACAGGAAGGTGTTGCCCATGACCAGCAACATGACACTGAAAATTAAGGCGGAAAGGGAGAAGATGGTTCTGGCCATGGTCCTGCGCAGCGAGTGATTGGCTCCCTATGATTGAACAAAGCTAAGTGACTGTTTTCAAATTCACACCATGAACATTCTTTCACTCGCCTTGGGCCGGACTTTGCTTGTCGGGCTGGGGTGCGGGTAGCTCCCAAACAGCCCGAATCTTTTCGAGGTGGTGCTTCCGTTGGGGGGGCAGGCGGATAAGGGTTTTCCAGTAGAAACGTGAAAACTCATCTAGAATTAGGGTGAATTGCCTAAATGAAGTTGGGCAGAATGGTGACGGGGTTCACAGAAAAGGAGTTGGAAATGAATACCACTTCAAGTTCGCGATTGTTATTTACACGGCCGCTCTATCTGTCGATCGCCCTGGCGACAACAGTGGAATTTATCAACTTTATCCTGTTTGGGCTGATTTTTCCGGGGGAGGGATCGTCCCTGAAAGCCTTTGTCTGGACGGTAGGAATTGGTGGCATCGGCATGGGATCCGTGTTGGGCGTGCTGATTGATATCGTCATTGTAGGAACTGCCCGGGGACGCGATGCATTCTGGGCCACCGTGATTTTGGCGGTGCTGACCTTGGGCTTGGTGGCCAAGCTGTTTACCTGGCATATGGGCGGCGCTGGTGAGGCTTTGGGCTTTTCCGAGTGGCCCGTGTTGTATCTGACGGTGGGTGGAGTCCTGGCCCTGGGAGCCGGACTGGTGCTGGGCTGGCTGCTGTTCACGGCGGGTGGTAACCGGTTTCTGGCCCGTTTGGGCCTCTGAGTGATTGCCGCTCGGGGGCTTTGGTGAGTCGCCCTGGGGCTTGAATGAAAAGCGTTGGGCTTGGAGTAAAGAAGTAGGCCTGGGACTGGCCCCTCGTTGTAACCTGAGAAAAGAGCCGCCTGGTTTTAAGCCTGGCGGCTCTTTTCTTTTCTGCTCCTGTTTTTTTACTCGCGTCTTCCAGTGTTTCTGCCGATCCCATGGCTGCGGCGGAAATCACATTAACTCTTGTAATATTTGCTGCCGCTTGTTTCTGATTTACATCATTGTTGGCTATCGGTTACTGATTTCGTAAAGCATCTACAGCTTTGGCCTTTGGCGTTAAAAAGATATTTAAAGGAAAAACAGAAGACTAAGAGAGCTCTCGTTCTGATAGGCCGCCTTTTCCCAGAACTGGCATGCATCCTGAATTAATGGAGATGAGCGCTCACGCATTGTCCGTGGCACTCTTGAGGAATTAGGAAGAGTAGAAAAGGAGAGCAGATAATGAAACTGAATTATATCCTTCTTGCGGCATCCTTGGCCTTTACTGGCGCAGCCTATGCCCAGGATGAGACAGGGAGTGCGGTGGACCGGGAATCCCAGATGCTTAAAGAGCTGGATACCGAAATGGGAGAAGCCGAAGGCACCGAGCAGGCCTTCCAGGCTCTGGATACCGATGGGGATGGGGTCATTAGTGCTGCGGAGGCGGAACAGGATACCCATCTCAATGCCATGTTCCGGGATGTGGACGATGACGACGACGGCCAGGTGAGCGCTGAAGAGTTCAGTGAGTGGAAAGGCGGCTTTGTGGATTAGGGGGAAGTCGCCATTCGCCCGCGGTGAGAACTGAACGGGCCCTTGAAACGCCACCCGCTCGGTGGCGTTTTGAGTTAATCCATCATGCGTTCTGAAGGGGTGGTGATGCTTGAAGACACAGGTTAGTATCCAAAGGAGTCCATGAAACAATCTCCGGAAGACACGGCCAAGTGAAGGAATAAGGTATGCGCCCTGATGAATTTATGAAAAAGTATGGCTTTGAGGAAGAAGAACCCCGCGAACATACATTGCGAGAGCTGGCCCTGGAGCATGCCACTCATCTGAAACGACCCAATGCGGGAACCCCCCATGACTGGGAGGAATGGGAGCGTTACAAGCAAGAGCACCCTGAGCAGGTGAAAGAAGACTGACAGGCTCTGGATCAGTCTCCAACTCCCACACCGGCCATGCGGTTTAGGCACTAGGTACTGTCTGAAAAGTCCATTTTTGGCTTGCATCCAATTGATTTTAAAAGTGTTCGAAAGGGTTTTTAGACAGACCC